>NZ_JBGLYS010000139.1:0-278 GCF_047304155.1 Rhizobium sp. Rhizsp42
CGACATACCCGACCGACGACCGCCTCGTCCTCGACTGGTCGCTGGACGGGGTGACCAAGAGTGAGGACGTCGTCATCACCCAGGACGCGGAGCGGTCCGACGTCTTCGCACTCGTTGAGTCGCTCGCGGACGGGCAGAAGCCCCGGGCCCTGAACGTGTAGGTGGGGGAGCACGCCCACACGACCCCGGACACGGTCGAGACCGGGCGTGACGTTCCGGCGGGCGCGATCGGAGCGCTCGCGGCCCTCGGCGCGGGACTCGTGCTCGCGGCCCGGGGG
>NZ_JBGLYS010000140.1:0-277 GCF_047304155.1 Rhizobium sp. Rhizsp42
GTAGTGCCAGCAGCGCTCGCACTTGGCGTGAGTGGACGGCACAACGGTGATGAGCAGATCGCCGCCTTCCGGGGCGCGCTCCAATTTAGCTGCGGACGTGATCAGCACGAAGCGCAGGTCGTCGCCAAGGCTGGCCAGCGCGTCATGCACCGACTCACCCGCCGACACCGTCACTTCCGCCTGCAGCGACGAGCCGATCTTGCCGTCGATGCGCAGCGCTTCCAGCTGCTTGGTCACTTCGCCGCGCACGTTGCGGATGGCGGCCCACTTCTCCAGC
>NZ_JBGLYS010000141.1:0-276 GCF_047304155.1 Rhizobium sp. Rhizsp42
AACGCAATACGCCACGGAATTACTTCGGTAATCGGATGGTATGGCGAACTGCGCCGTCCACGTTTCTCTTTCTTCATTAGGATATGTCCTCACGGCGAGCGCGATCTTCGATCGCTGCCTCCGGACGGGGCGCCAGACGACTGGCGACGGCCTCTGGCCTGTATGGGCGAGCGTCACTGACGTCGAGTTCGTAGAGATCGGGCCTGTAGCTCAGTTGGTTAGAGCACACGCTTGATAAGCGTGGGGTCGGAAGTTCAAGTCTTCCCAGGCCCACCA
>NZ_JBGLYS010000142.1:0-276 GCF_047304155.1 Rhizobium sp. Rhizsp42
GGCGGGGCAGGGCGCCTTCCGCAACGGCGTGCGCCTTGCCGTCACCCCACGCGACATGCTCGCTGGCGCCCGCGTGCCGGCCGACCAGTTGCCCAAGGTCGACGGCGACCTGGTGATGGTCGCCAAGCCCAATTCGATCGCGCTGCGAATCGCAATGGTCGCTGCGGGCGAGGCCGATCTGCTCGCCACGATCCGCTAGCCGCTCGACCGCAGCGGCGTGGATGCCCGGCGCGGAGGCGAGCACGCCGAAAGCCTGGCCGCTCGGCGTGTTGAAGC
>NZ_JBGLYS010000143.1:0-276 GCF_047304155.1 Rhizobium sp. Rhizsp42
GCCCACCGATGATGCCGGTGATCAGGCCTTTGGCCGGTGGCAGCCCGGAGGCGATGGCGATGCCCATGCACAAAGGCAGGGCAACCAGAAACACAACCACCGAAGCCAGCAGCTCCCGTGGCAGAACAGCTTTTAATTGAGCGGCACGCATGGTGACTCTCCCGAAGTTTTCTTCAGGCATGGCAAAGCCGGGCTGCCTGATCAGCAGCCTCGGCTAAACCACACAGGGATCTGTTGACCTGTCTCGCAAACGTTGTTGTGAGACAGGCTACGAAG
>NZ_JBGLYS010000144.1:0-274 GCF_047304155.1 Rhizobium sp. Rhizsp42
GAGCCATGCGACCCAGCGGCGTGCGCTGCGCCACCATGCCCACCGCAGCCTCGATGGACGGCAACGGCACGCCGTGGCTGATCAAGTCCTGCATCGAGCCGATGCCCAGCGGCGTTTCCACCAGGCCCGGATGCACCGAGTTCACTCGGATCTGTGACCGGCCCAGCTCGACCGCCAGGGCCTTGCTCATCAGCCGCACCGCGCCTTTGGACGTGCAGTAAGCCGAGTGCATGCTGCCGCCCTTCTGCCCCAGGATGGAGGAGAGGTTTACGAT
>NZ_JBGLYS010000145.1:0-274 GCF_047304155.1 Rhizobium sp. Rhizsp42
CCAGTAAGAGACCAGGCCGTAGGCGGCCGAGTGCGCCTTGTTGAACGCGTAGTCCGAGAAGGGCAGCAGGATGTCCCACAGGGCCTTCACCGCGGCCTCCGAGTAGCCGCGGTCCAGCATGCCCTGGTGGAACGCCTCGTACTGCTTGTCCAGCTCCGACTTCTTCTTCTTGCCCATCGCGCGGCGCAGGATGTCGGCCTGGCCGAGCGAGTAGCCCGCCACCTTCTGGGCGATCGCCATGACCTGCTCCTGATACACGATCAGGCCGTAGGTG
>NZ_JBGLYS010000014.1:0-141516 GCF_047304155.1 Rhizobium sp. Rhizsp42
GGTGGAGCAGCCCGGTAGCTCGTCAGGCTCATAACCTGAAGGCCGCAGGTTCAAATCCTGCCCCCGCAACCAATCTTTCCCAGACAAACACTGTAGACTTACCGCCCCGCCTTCGGAGGCCGGTTGTCGCGGATCTGCAGCAGGATGCTGCGGCCGGCAGAGAGCAGTTCCATCAGGAAGGCAATGAGCGAGAGCATCAGGGCGACGATGGCGCTGCCGAAGAACCAGACGAGGTCAGAGAGGCACCTTCCACATCCCGCCAAACTGAGATCATGCCAAACTGCCACCGCTGACCGCAGGCGTCCCTGGGCTGGCACCGGCGTGCATTCTGGCGAACCTGCCCGGGGAGCAGCCGAGCCTTTTGCTGAACGCTGTGCTGAACGCATTGGCGGATTCGTAACCTATTTCATCCGCTATCCGGTCAAGGGACTTTGCACCGCTCAGCAGTGCCTTCTTGGCAATAGCGATGCGCCAGCGCGCCAGATATTCAATTGGCGCAAAGCCAACGACCTCGTTGAACCGCGCGGCAAAACCCGATCTCGACATGCCCGCTATTCCTGCAAGATCGGCGACTGTCCACCGCGCTCGAACGTCCTCGTGGATGGCACGCAGGGCACGGGCCATGGCGGGATCGCGCAGCCCATTTAGCAAGCCCGCCGAGGCTTCGCGGTTTCCGATAATGTCCCACCTCAATGCCTCTATCAGCAGCGTCTCCAGCAGTCGCTGGATGATCAGTTCTTTACCGGGATAGTCGGCAACGCACTCCTCAGACAACAGTTCGATCACGCGGCCAAATCGCGTCCCGCGCCCGGCCGAAGCGGGTATATGAATTGCATCGGGCAGCAGCGCGAGCAGCAGCGACGCGTTGACGTTCTCAATCGAGAAGCTCCCGCCCAGCGCCGAGAAATCCGGCTCTCCTCCCTGCTCGCCGTGACGAACAGCCTTAGCCAGAGGTTCAGCGAGAATGCAGGCGACGGCGGGTTCGCTACATAGCGAGAACGCCGGCGTCGTCGGCAAAAGGAGAAAGTCGCCTTCGGCAATCCGGAGCGGCTTCCGGTCACCAAGCGTCACCCATGCTTCTCCGGTCAGGACGACCGTAAATCCGGGTGCATTATAGGATCGGTAGCGAACGCCCCATTGGCCGCGCCCGGAGGTGGGCTTCGCTATCGCGGCGCTCGGCCGCAATAGAGTAATGATATCGCTGAGCGGGTCCATTCTGGACGATCCATAATTAACCTTGGATGCTGAACCATAGATCGTCTCTAGGTGACTGTCTATTCTTGTCTGACCGCAACCAGGAGATTGACATGACCAAGACCATTCTCATCACCGGTACATCATCGGGCTATGGCAAAGCCACCGCCGAACACTTCCTATCTCATGGGTGGAATGTCGTTGCGACCATGCGGCGCCCTGACCCTTCGCTGTTCGCCGAAAGCGACCATCTGCGCGTGCTGCCGCTCGATGTCACCAGCCCCGACAGCATCGCCAGCCTTTTCGAAGCCGCCGGCCCAATCGACGTGCTGGTGAACAATGCCGGTCTCGGCGGTGTCGGTGCATTCGAGGCGATGCCAATGTCCCTTATCCGGCAGCTTTTCGAGACCAACACAATCGGCGTTATGGCGATGTGCAAGGCAGTCATCCCGCAGATGCGCGAGCGGCGATCCGGAGCCATCGTCAATGTCACATCAAGCGTCGCTCTGGGAGAGTTTCCACTCGCGGCGGCCTATACCGCCACCAAACAGGCCATCGAAGGATTTTCGGCTTCGCTCGCGCATGAGCTTGGCTATTTCGGGATCCGCATGAAGCTCGTAGAGCCCGGCTATGCACCAACCACGCGTTTCGGGGCGAATGCCATTGTCCCTTTCTCAGAGCTGCTTCCCGGCGACTATGCTGACTTTGCGAAGCCTATTCTTGTGGCATTTGCGAAACCGGCAATGACCACCAAGGAAAGCGATGTTGCGGAAGCAATCTGGCAGGCCGTTCACGATACCGTAAACCGGCTTCGTTTTCCCGCTGGTGCCGACGCCGTCGCTCTGGCTCAAGCACACTGAGGAGAAGCACAAGCGATCGGGGCCGGTTTCCGGCTCCGCGAACGTTTCTGTTGTCGCGGAAGTCTCAATTTTGGTCGCCAAGGCAGAGAACTTTTGCGATGTCGATCTAGCAAGGCCATGGTTGCGCCGCCATGATAGAGAACAGGTGCTGCCATGGTCATTTTTATGCGTCTGAACTTCCTTGCTATCGTGTCCGCTTTCATCATCTCGCTCGGCGGTGGTGCGAGCGCGCAGCCTTGGAAAACTGTCGAACCTTCATCTGCAGGCTGGTGCGTTGAACGACTGAAGGCGGCGCAGGACTATGCAGACATCTTGAAGCCGACGGCGGTCATGGTCGTGCAGAACGGCGACGTGATTGCCAGTTGGGGTGAGGTGACCCGCAAGGTGAATGTCGCTTCCGTGCGCAGGAGCCTGCTCAGCGCACTTTACGGCATAGCGGTGTCAGAGGGCCGCATCGATCTCGGCAGCACCCTTGCTGATCTTGGCATTGACGACAAACCTCCGGTGCTGACCGGGGCGGAAAAACAGGCAACCGTGCGCGATCTGCTCACGGCGTGTTCGGGCATTTATCATGCGGCAGCTTACGAAACCGACGATATCCGCCAGAAGCGCCCGGGGCGCGAAAGCCATCCGCCTGGCACGTTCTGGTTCTACAACAACTGGGATTTCAACGCGCTTGGTGCGATTTATCGGCAGCAGACAGGCGGGGACATTTTCCGAAACTTCGCGGAACGCATCGCACAGCCCATCGGCATGCAGGATTTCTCCGCCGAAGACGGTCGATATGTGGCCGAACGTCAGTCAGAGCATCCCGCCTATCCGTTTCGCCTCAGTGCCAGGGATGCAGCCCGCTTTGGCCAGCTCTATCTCGATGGAGGGCGCTGGGACGGGCGGCAGGTCATTCCTGCTTCATGGGTGAGAGAATCCGCGACAGCCTATTCCGCTACCGATCGCGGCAGCATGGGATACGGCTATCTCTGGTGGACGTTGAACCCTGACGTGTTTGGTCCCGGTGCGGCGATGGCGTCTGGTTATGGCGGTCAGGCTATTGCCATTGTGCCGTCAAAGCATCTGGTCGTCGTCCAGACCGTGGACTTGGCCCAAAACGCGAAGGGCGTCAGAACGAGCCATTTCGTCAAGCTGTTGCAACAGCTCGCCACCGCCGCGCCGTGACAAAACTCTGATGCGGAGGCAGAGCAAAGGTTCGGTTTAGGAGGGGCTTTGCTGCGTCGACGCTTTTGCACGTCGCGTTTGCGCGCCCCTCATCCGTTTCGGGTGTAAATCAGCCCGGTGTGAAGATGCCGACGGCGTCCCCGACGAGTTCGTTGTTCCCCGAGGCCATATTACCGTTCCTCAGCAAGCGTCCGTCCTCCAGTCCGACGCGGGTGGACAATCGACTTTTCCGGGCGCGGCTGACAAAGTGCCATACCGTCGCGTCAAATCCGTGCAGGAGAACTGGCCGCAGAAGGTTGGCACGCCGCAGCAACGTTTCTATTCCATCAGCAACCGCATCGGCTTTCGCTGGGTTCTGCTCTTCGACCACGATAAGGATGCGGAACACTTGGTTGCAGTTCGGAAGAGAGGCGAATCGCTCGGCATCCGCCACCGAAGCCAATCCGGCTTCAATGCCGACGCCCATGCGGTCCAGCAACTCCATGACTACTGGCGCATCAGCCTCGGAGAGATTGACAGAGGCATAGTCGGGAAGCACGTTCCATCGCGAGATGCAGTCCTTGGTGCGCTTCTCGTCACTCTCGATCCATGCCCCGGTCGACACACCTAAAAGAGTTCCCGGACAAGACTGCCGAACCGCGAGTATGGTGTCATCAACTACTGAAAGGCTCTCCCTCCCATCTCGGCCGCGGGGGTGGATGTGAAGTTCCCCGGCTCCCGCATCAGTGCACGCGGCGCAGTCCAAGGCGATGGCTGCAGCTGTTGTGGGGAGACGAGGGTGATAATCGTTGGGACGAGCGCCGTTGATACAAGCTTGTACGATCATTGCCATCTCCATCGCTTTGAAGTCCAGCTTAACTAGGTAAAGACCGTCCGCAATGGGCCCCACGCTGGCTGTCAGAGGAGCCTTGCTGCCCGTCCGGTCCTCCTCGCAGCGTTGTTGTAATTGCTGGAGGCCTGCTGAACCGTGCGATGCCTTGATTGCTCCATGGCCTCAGGGAGGGGGATGCCATGATGCCATGGTTTGCAGCCTCGATCAGGTAGCCCGACCGAAGGCCGTGCGCCGAAAGCTGCCGAGAACCCAATCCAGCCATCTCCGCCCGCTGCTTCAGGATCGCGTTGACCGACTGCGGATCAAGCGCCCGACGCGAGACGGTGCCCCATCTTCCGATCGCCCTGAAGACACTGCCCTTGTCGATCTTCGCTGCCGTCAGCCAGGCATTCAAAGCCTCGACCGGCCGGCCGGTGAGATAGACGACGTCGTCCTGCTCGCCTGATGTCGTTTTGGTGCGGCCGAGATGGATGGCGAGAGAGGGGAGGGGAGGGCCGCCTTCGGTCGCGATCGCAGCTTCCTCGGTCAGTTGCTCCAGGCTAAGGCCTGCGATCTCGCTGCGCCGGCGGCCGCCGGAGGCGAAGGCGACCAAGAGGATCGCCCGGTCCCTGATGTCTCGCAGGCTACCGGTCGCACAGGTGGCCAACAACTTTGTCAGTATGTCTCCGGTCACCGCCTTGGCGCTCTTACGGCGACGCGTCCACGGCACGGCGCGCACGGCCAGCCGAATGGCGGATTTGAGAGCAGGAGAGGCGAAGGCGCCGTCGAGGCCGCGCCATCTGGTCAGGGTCAACCAGTTTGCCAGCCGCCGGCGCACGGTCGCCGGCGCATGCGGGCCGCTGGATTTGAAACCCTTGGCGGCGGAGGTTGTCGTCGACCTCTGGCGGCATACCGTGATCAGGTTCAGTCGCCCGTTTCTCTGGGTCCCAGAGGTGGTGCGCGACGAACTTCAGCAGCAGCGCCTCGGGCGCCGGCCAAGGCAGGCAGCACCCAGTTGCGGCGAGTCCCCAGGCTTCGAGATAGGCGAGATCTGACGTCGTGCTCGAAGGGTATTGTCGCCCGTGCCTTGGTGACAAGATGGCGCAGCGTTTCGACATCCTGGTCGGTCAACAGCTCGGCGAGCTCGTCGCGGCGCTCGATCGGCAGGACGGACGCGATTGTGTCGAGTTCTTCCGATCGGCGTTCGACGGCGGATTTCGATGTGGACGGCATCAAAGGGCTCCGAAACACGGTGCTGTCCAGCGATGCAGCCGTCCACTCGCATTGTATTTCCTGATTTGAGGGCCGAAATCAATCTACCATCGATAAGAGGTACTTATCGATGGTTAGCACCCCAATGCACAATCATACCATGTGGGGAACCGTAATATTCATATAGAGTTCGTATAAGAAATCATTTACCATGATTTCAATGGCTTACGATCTCGCAAAAATCAGCATGACAGCCTTGATCCGGCCGGCTTTCGACGCCGGTGTCGCGCTGACGCGTCTGGACGAGCGCATCGCCCGTTCGCCGGTCGGCGCCGGCTGGATTGCGCGCACCCACTTCGCCGATGCGTGCGCCTCGCTGTGGATCGACGGCGAACTCGTCCATCTCGAAGACCTCGTCCTCCACGACGCATTTCGCGATACTCGCACCCCCACCCATGAACTCACCGTCGCCCGCGACGTGCTGCGCACCCGCCGGCGGATTTCTGGCCAATTGCCGGATTGGGCCCTGTCCGCAGAGGGTATCAGAACACTGCGACAGACGTCGGACACCGGTGTGGGCGGCGCCGAAGCTGCGGCACCCGCCGGCGTCGCCCAGATCGCGGTCGCCGTCGATGCGGAAGGGGAGGGGAGAGACAGCGATGAAGCCAAAGATCTCCCCGGCGTCGACCTCGCGGCCATCGATGCGACGCTGGCCCGATCGTCCGCCGCCATCGAGGACGCAACGCGGGCCAGCCGCGCCGGCGCCCGCGCGACGGCCAGCCGTCCGGAAAAAGATCCGATGATCTACGATCTCGACTGGGACGAGGATGTCCGGCTCGACGAATGGCGTGCCGTGCTGCGGCAAGCCGAAGATCTGCCGGTGGTGCTGCAGGCGATCGTCGCCCTCGATGCCTGGAACGAGCTTGCTGTCTTGCAGCACGCGCCCTGGCTGGGCCGGCTGTTTGCCGCGTCGATCCTGCGTCAGGCGGGCGTCACCACCGGATCTCATCTCGCTGCCATCAATCTCGGCCTCAAAACCATCCCCGTCGATCGGCGCCGGCATCGCGACCGGGAAACCCGGCTGCTCGCCATCGCCCACGGATTTTTGGCGGCCGCGGAGATTGGCATGAAGGAACATGACCGGCTGACGTTGGCGAAAACGATGTTCGAAAGAAAGCTGGAAGGGCGGCGGACATCCTCAAAACTGCCGGAGCTGGTCGAGTTGGTGATGGCGAAACCGTTGGTGTCGGCCGGCATGGTGGCGAAAACGCTCGACGTCACACCGCAGGCGGCGCGGCGGATCGTTTTGGAACTCGGCCTCAGGGAGATGACGGGGAGGGGGAGGTTTCGGGCGTGGGGGATCCTGTAGCACCTGTCACTATTTGGATCGGGACCGCCGCGCGATCCAGATAGCGTCGCTTTGTGGATGCGCGCCGATCAGAGAAATCCTGCATCAATTAAGTGACCCTTCCACCGTGGTTAGACCGGGTCCGCGCGTTTGCGGGTAATAAGTCTGCAAGCCAGATGTTGATCTCCCCAGCGGCTCGCGAACGCTTCCGAGACTTCAAACCAACTCCCATCGTTGCTGGCGCCGTGGTTGGCTCCCATGCACGAACATTGGCATTCATGGTGCTGGGCATTCATGCAGGAAGGGGAACATTTCTCCTGCTCGCGATAGGGCTGGATCACATAAAGCTGCCTGTATTTCTCCAGCGCCCGTGTCACGAAGTCGTTGAACCAAGCTTTTGGCAGTTCCCAGCATTGCAGAGGCTCGATCCAGGCAGGCTGCAGCTTTTGCCCGGGTTGCAGCCAAAGCCGATTGTGCTGGGAGTAAGGGAGGCGTGCCCGTATCCGCTGGCCTTTGCCGCCGCGTCTCAGAACTATAGGGATTGTCTTCTGGTTCCAGACGCGCCGAAGTTCGCTGTCACTGATATCTGCCCCTATTGTCCCCCTCCTGTTATATGATTTCGGTCCCTGACAACCTCAGCGTAACAGCTCCGGCAAGTCGTAGAGCAGCTTCATCGCGTCGGGCCAGCCGACGTCGGAAAACAGCTTGAGGATCTCAAGCAGTTCGGTGCGGCATACTCCATCTTCAAAAAGGGAACGATAATCCGCAAGGAAGCGCGTGACGATACCGACGATCAATTTGAGCGCGAGGCTTTCGTGGTGATATCCCTCTCGCATGCCGGCGCCCAAAAGGATCCCGTGGAGCGCCTTGAAGACACCTGCGGGATCACCAGGGATCAAATATTCGTAAAGCTCGATGAGATGATGATGCGTTGCCGGCTCGTGAGACTTCGACAGCAGTGCCAGCATCGGGCGATAGTCGGCGAGGAACTTGCTCATGGCCTCAGAGGTGTCAAGCCCTTGACTTGGGTTGCTGCTCTCCTGATATGCCCCTGAACCGAAGTAGAGTTGGTTCATGAGATGGTGGATGATCTGCTCTGCCGCCCGGTATCGGGCAATCGCCGCGTCTCGCGCGGCACCCTCCCTGTCGTCGGCGATCAAAACAGCATAGCTTTCTGTCGCGGCAGCTGAGCAGACTTCAAGGATAAGCATTGATCCACGCTGCGCGCGATCCGAAAGCGGCTGGTCATTGTCTTGGTCTGACTTATAGCGCGCGATGAACGCCTCGCGAAGCGGCGAGATGAACGCTATTAGCAGGTCCTGGTTCGTGACCAGATCCTTCAGCCATTCAATTAGCCACTGCAGCGCTTTTTCTCGGCTCTGTCCAGCCCAGAGCTGAGCTACGAGTCCACCCAGAACTTCGGAAAGTTCATCGCGGCCGGAATTCTCTCTCCGAACGAAGCTGTGCCGGCGCTGTTCGACGATCTCTATCAGCCCTTCCGCGCGGTCGACGTCGCTCCAGATCAAACGTGACAGGACGTGAGCGACGTGGAAGGTAAGTACATCGACATTTGGTTCATTGCGCACGATGCGCTCGGCCAGCTCCCACATTTTTTGCGGCGCGACACGACTTAGTACCTGCAGGTTTTCGGCCGCTTGCACCCGCACCACTGGTACCGGGTCCGCCAGAACCGCTTCAATCATGTCGATTATTTCGGGCCGATCCTCTCCGAACCTATTTGCAAGGTGCACATAGGCCTCGGCCGCATATACACGAACTGCCCAATTGCCATAGCTGCGTACGTTGTCTTCACCGTCTTTCGGCTCCGGGAACCGGCTTGCCCAAAGGCGATGCAGAACGCCAAGCAATAAAGCGAGTGAAGGCATACCCTCGTTTTCGGGGACATACGCTTCGCTACCGGCGATCATTTCGATCGCATTGCTAATATTGCCCCAGACAGGCTGTTCGACGCTTGCATGGAGGGAAGCGGCGTTCGCGTCGAACAGAAAAATGGTCGCTTCTGTCTCCAGCCACAAAGCCGACAAAGCAGTCGCGTTGCTTTGAGGGGGAGTTTGCCTCACCCTCTCCGCAAGCGCTTCCGACTGGTCGATCATTTGCGCGTTCATGCCGTCTTCGACATCGACGCCTTCTTCGGCGAGGATTTGGCGCATCATTCCGCGCGCAGGCCCTGAGGTGACCGTCATAGTCCGAAGAGGCGGATTTCCGGCAAGCTCGTCCGCGTTTGCCAGTTCGGCGCGGAACGCACGCATCGCATCTGTTGCTATCGACGCCTCATCGACGGAAGATACGAAACGGCTCAAGACCCGTCGCCACCAACGCTGTTCATATTCGTCGCTGAACAGATCTGGGCGAAGAACCTCTGCTTCGAAATCCGCGCGGCCCTCGATCGAACGGTGAGGATAGGCGGCGGCCACAAAGCGAACGGCGTCCCTGACTGTAACCTGATGGGTGAGGATCGTAAGATTGCTCGCATATGGCCACAGCTCTCCTGCGAGCTCAGCGACCCGCTCCGCCCCGACGCCTAGCAGCCGCGCCCACACGGCAGGACTTGAATATCCAATTGCGGCTGCCTCGATGCACTCGACAAATGCAGCCGTCGGGCAACCTCGCAAAAAGCCGACAAAATGGCCAAGAACATTATCCTCCGTGCCGCTACCCCGTCCGTTAGATTGATCCCACGCGAGTTGCGCAAAATCATTGCCAATGAGATCGAACGGCTCGCGCCCGGCGACGAATACACGGCGCCGTCGATCGCCAATCTGAAGATCACGATCAATTTCACCCAATGCCACCTCGATCGCAGCGCGCGTGCCTGCATATGCCGATAGGTCAAGCAGCTGCCGCGCGTCCTTGCCCAGATGATATCGACAGTGGAGATAGTCCTGTCTGCGATTTGAAGAAAGCGGCATGATCCGGCTGGGCTGACCGCCAAAATGCGAGACACTGTCATCGCTGATTTCGCGCGAGTAAAGCACTCGGTAAATTTCGACGGCGAAGTCGGTATCTGATCGGGCAATCGGCAAGATCTGTTCCGTCAGCCAGCTCGCTTCCTTGTCGGCGTACGCCGAAAAGTGTGGATCGCGCAGGATACGATCCAGCAGCGCCCGGGATGCCGCAGGCTCGGCAGCAAAACTTTTGCCCACGAACCGGATCGCATTTATCGCCGTTTGTTGCATCGGCGGCTCAGCCGTCCACGCGAGGGTCAAGAGAGCTCGCGAAGTACGGCCGAATAGGTTGAGAAGCGGCACATCAGACAGATCGGCTTTTTCGAACAATATCTGGAGCAGGAGCCGCGTTGGATCGGACATTTCGCGAACGCCTGTCGTGATCGCGGTGTCAGCGACCTCTGCCCACGCAGTCGCCGTCTGGCGCGCAACACATCCCGAGGTATCGACCAGAAGCCCAACGAAGCGCGCGAGCCGTGACAACAGCGTCGCCATCGCACCATCGGCGGCACGGGCTTGGATCAACGAAATCAGGCCCGCAATGTCAGACGGCGAGTTCACACCCTCTAGCGCCGTCCGCAAGGCGACATTCGCCAATACAGGATTGACGTTGGCGGTAGCGTAGATGTCAGCAATCAGCCGCCAAACAGCACGCTTTCCCTCGCTATCGCTACGCCAAAGCCGCTCGACGGCAAAACGCAAAGCTGGCGCGAGCATCAGGGCGATCGCACTACCGCCTTTCAGCTGCGCGATCAGGAGCGGGGGATCGTCCCATTCCAAAAAGAACCGTCCGGCGACATGATCGAAGAGAACGTGATGCGAAAAGCTGACGAGGTCCCCCGTTTCAGCAAGCACACCCGAAGCAATCACTTCATCGACACTATCATTTGCAATGAGCACCTTTCGGACCGCGAGGCGGCTGCGGCGAACCATCACATCAACCGTCGCGCCAGCGGCGCGATGCAGCGGCGTGCCCGGCAGCCGTCGATCCTCATAAGCGTCGATCAGATCCGATTGGGTCGAGACTGTTCGAATACTGTCCGGATCAACGCCATCAGAAAGCAGTTGTGCAGCGAGCGAGAGGTTGAAGATGTTTCGTAGGAGATCGCGCAGCCGTTCAGGTGCCGCATCAAGCAAGGTGCCAAGTGCGCTCGCGTCCGCGCCAGCCTGACGGAGATCTGGATTGCTCAGGCGCGGCACGTTGAAATGGCGAACATTGCGTAGCGTCGGATCGGCGTATTCCGGGTCGGGCGGGGACCCGGGGAGTGCGTCGCGAAAACGCCGGCCATTTCTGAGATCGAACGTGCGGATAGACGCCGCGATCGTCCAGGACTTGTCCTTTGTAGCCATTGTTTCAATTAACTGCGCGAACACGGCTTCGGCAGGGCCGCCGCGCGCTGCATCGAGCGCGTCGATGATGATCAGTTTTCGACCTGCGCCTGGCGCTGCTGCCAGTACCTCGGCTAGCGGTCGAGCGAGCTGAAGCTCGGATTGGAGATCGGCAGCAGTGGCAACGCCTGGGAAGCGATCGACCGAGAGAAAGATGACCCTCTCGCCGGCGGCGCGGCGTGCTTGTGCCAGCGCTACCAGGGCTCCGGTTTTTCCTGCGCCGGGCTCGCCGATCACAATGAGCGAACCGGTCGCGATGGCTGACGCCATGGGGCTGTCACTTTGACGGGGAATTGGTATCCCGCCCTCGATCGGCAAGCGCGTATGGCCAGTCAGCCGGGTAAGCTCTGCATCGGTAACGGCGGAGAGGCGAGCGAAATCGGCGTCATAGCCGGGAGCACCTATATCGTTGTGATGCAGCGCGCGGAGTGCTCGCAACAGCCCTTCGCGATCCGCTGGCGCACCGCTGCCAATGAGGTTCCGGACAATGGTTTTGAGATCTCGCAAGGGCGCGTCGCCTGCAGCCTCCGAGCCGTAGACGCGTGATCCGAGCACGCGGGAGGCCTCGCGCCAGTTATCTTCGCCCGCGTCCATCGAGAAACGGACGACTTTGAACAGACGGGCCATCGTGACAAGCTCGTCGTCGCTCGGAGGGTCGACGACAAGATCCACACAGGCGGCGCGTGCGTGGGTCTCGAAGAGTTCCAGTGCGTCGGCTTCAACCCGGCTGCGCTGCGACTTCACCGTTGTCCAGGTGCCTCCGGTATCGAAAGCCCGGCAGCCTTTCTCGAGCTTATCGAGCGTACGGGGCGCGGTGGTGCTTACCGCAAGGATGGCCCGATAACGCGCGACATCGACGGCAACACCTGTTGTTCGCGCTTCGACCATGGTCCTGACAAGTTGTGCGATGGTTTTGCCAAGTGGGCTTTCGGCACCCTGCGTCAGGCCAGCGCTGGTCTTGCTCTGAAAGTCGATCCGGGCATCGTCATCCTGTCCAAGCTCGATGTCATCGAGGCCTTCTCCAGTCTCCAAACGCAGGCTGACTGGAAGTGCCGCGTTCGCAAGTCCAAAGCGTCCGCCGACCGGAATACGGGCCAGGATATGCGCGGCGAGCCATGTACCGACCTCGGCCTGAAAATCCATGCCTCCCTCGGTCGCGCGTCCACCAGCAGGCTTTGACGTTCGAGCGGCTTTGCGAGCAGTCATCCAAGCAGGTCCTCGAATTGGCGTGCGTGGCTCGGTGTAGTTTTGGGGGCAATCTCGGCCTTTCCGCCAAGTAGATCGCGAAGCGACTTGAGCTTTGAGAGCAGCTCATCGAATGTAATGATGGCTACGCCAGCGAGACTTGCACGATACAGCTCGAACGCACGCTTTCGTGGACCTTCGGGGATGATACCCGCTAGAATCATTCCCCTGACGCCATAGGTTGCGAGCGGGACCGCGCGGTTCTGCGATTGAAGCCGATAGATGTCGCTACGCAACTTGTCGATCTGGTCAATCACCTGCGCCACGGCGCCAACTAACTCTGTCGACGCGGTGTATACGCCCCCCCGATATTCCCTTTTGCCGATGAGCTCTGCCCCAGGAGTCTTGATCTCGAGCACCGCTATACTGTCGGTCAGCTTGTTGGTGAGCAGGAAATCGGCAATCTTTTCGCCAGAGCCATTCAGGATCCGGCCTCCCACATGCGCTTGGCCCTGCACGAGCAAAACCGGCACATTGAACGCCATATCGAGAATGAAGGGGTTGGCCTCGAGGAGTTTTTGCCATTGCAGTTCGGTCGTTCGTTCAGCGAACCGCTCCTCGATACGTGCAATCAGTTCATCGAGCGAGGCGAGTTCAATCTCGTCGTGCAGCTTCAGCAGGCCGCCGCGCTGCGACTTCATCGAAGTGCGGACGGACGCCGAGGCCATATTGACCAGGGCTGCCCGGTCGTTATCCGAGAGCTTGGTATCCGTGATCGTGTCGCCAATCACGTCGGCGATGTCATCGGGGGCGCGGTCAAAGACCCTTACTGGGAACTTTTCACTGTCCAGGCGCGTCAGGAGATTGGTATACGCAGCCTGTAGCTTCTTCCGCCGCGTCAAAACCTGTGCCTTCTTCTCGAACCTGTTTGCATTCAGGCGTAACTCGTCGAAGAGCGTATAGCCGATCTCGTATGTCGTACCATCATCCGTCACGCCGACGTCCAGCTCGCGCTTGTCGGTGACACGCAGGTTTGTCACGCCTTCGACTTGCCTGATAGCATTCACGACAAACGAAAGCTTGCGCTCGAGGCCGAGACCGAAATTCGGGTCTTTTACAAACCCCTTCGGCATGCCCTCGGCGAGGAAAGCCTGAACATCCTCGATGGTACGAAATTCGTTGAAATCCTGAAAGAAATCTTCGTCTTCAATGATCTCAATCGACACGATAGGATCATATTTCGGCATCAGGAAATCTTCAGATTCCGGCATGGTGTTGATCGGGAACAGCGTGGTTGTGTGCTTGCCCGCATCGAAGCGTATGAGCACCTGCGTCGTATTGATTTCGGTGAGGTCAGCGATCGCGATTCGCCGATCGGATGGTGTGAAGAACACCTCGACGAAGCCGGGCCCCTTTCTCTGCAGGAAAAGAGTACCTTTGTCGTCATCACCGAACTGGGGGCCGAAGGTTGCCATACGCTATCCTATAAATATTGGGAAAACATAGGTGTAACGAGTACAACCTGCAATCGGGGCGGACGGAAAAGGTGGCACTTGCAGGCGAACCGCGCCGTCCCTCTTCACGGTGGTTGCGCCTGCTGAGATCAGAGCAAGCCACCCTGTTCGACAGGCGCGCCCTATCTTGAAACAATTGAAGATCCATAAGGCTCGCGACGAAATAATCAGCGCGTTAGCAGGTGAAACCGACTGGATGCCGTCGTTGCTATCATCATCCACATATGGTGTTCATTTTCAGGAGAAATTTCTTTCGAAGATCTACAGAGTGCGGGTCGGCCAAGGTTGCCAAATATCGATCAAACTCCGCTTCCAACTCTGTGTGGAACAGTGTGCGGTTCACAGTGATCTGACCATTATCGAAGCGCATTATTGGGCCGCTGACCCCGACCGTCATCTTTTCGGTCGCCCCGCTATGATGGAGTGCGCATCGCCCTTGGCTATAGAACTCGTCAGCCTTCTTCGTCGCCACCATGCCAGCGCCGAGACAATCGATAAATGGCTGCCAGTTACTCAGGAACTCTCTGAACAGCCGACCGCTTTGACGTGTGTGGTTGGTCACCCCCTCACGGAAACCCTGAATTGTCTCGAGAACGAGGCAATCCAAGGCGAGGATCGCAAAGCCATATGTCTGCGGCTTGTTAGCTTTATCGACATCGATCAGGGTCTGTGCTGGCTTGATGAAGCGGCCCTGTATGCGATCCCTCAGTACATCGACTGCCTTTAGCCATTCCCCCTGTTTCGGATTGTCGGGATCCAGTTCGAGGCCGCGCCAGAACGCGACTGTGTACTTCGGGCTGATCTGGAGGCTACGGCTCTGTGTCGTGTCGCTCATCCGCCTAGCTTTCGAGAACCGCGACACCTGACCCCAACACAGAGAAGTCGTTGGGCCGGATCTGCTTTCGAACCTCTGGCGGATAGCAATTCCCCCCGCCCTCATAGTTCCTATGGACCGCGCGAGCCTGCTCGTTCGTCAGGACGTAGAATGTCGGTGCGATCGTCCGCAGATCGAGTTCGATGAAGATGAAGAAGTCTGCGTCGCCCTTCTTGTTCATCTCTACAGGCCAACGCGTGATCTCGGTAGGCCGCCGCAGAAACTGTCGCGTCTTCACCTCGATCGATTTCGGCTGTCCATCGACGACAACGATGACATCGTGACCAGGTGCGCCTTCCGGACTCATATAGGCGGCCAGTCCGAGTGTGTTGAGCTTTGTACCGGATTGTGGAGATGACAGTTTTTCCAGCGTCATCGCTCTTCGCATTCCCCAAGAACTTCAACTAGCGGCCCAAGTCCGGTCGTTCCATCGGCGGCCGGGTGGCGGATCCGGTTCGCCGTCAGATGGACGGCCATGAGCGCCATGGCTGGTGTCTTTCCCTGTACCCTGTAGCGAACGCCATCGAGAGCAAATGTCGCCCGGGCTGGGCCGAACTGGATGCTAATCGTGCGATAGATTTGCGGATACGAGACCATGATGAGTTTCGATATACCCGGCACGGATGTCGTCCAAGCATTGTCCTGACCGCTCTCTCGAACCTTGTCGAAGGTCTCAGTCATCGACTGCGGCGGCCACATATCGAAGGCCATGAGAGACTGGATCTTCCGATCGAGGAAACTTCCCGGGTCCCCGGTCGCGAGATCGTCCATGATCTCCAGGTATGTAACTTTGCGTGGTCGTTTGTTCTCCGGCTTTCGCCGATCTGCCGCCAGCAGCCCACGCTCCTGGCCCGCGGCCTCCGCCTCATTGGCGCTGCGGCGCAGCCCAAATGACCGGAGGATCTTCGCTGTGATTGTCCCCATGTTCCCCCCGACGGCGAATTGTCCCTAAAAATGCTAGGAATTCCGCTCATGGCCAACATATATCGCCTTCTCTAAAAATCGGACATACTGGTTTTTCAGAGGCCTGATGTCCTATAAGCCTCCTCTATCGGAACCTCGAATTTCGCTCTGCGAGATGGCCATCTATCCGGTTTAGAATGGTCTCAAGACCGAGATAGCGGACGTAGCCGCCTCCGCCCCGCTGGATGATGCCGTCCAAGAAGATCTCGAAGGAATGACCATCACTCGCTAGTCGTGTGACAAAGACAGCTCCACCACTCATGCCGTCCAAAGGCTGCGCGTCCTCAGGATATCGCAGCACGCCGAAGATATTGCGGGAAGCGAGGTCTCCCGACTTGCAGATTGGATGGATCCGCATACCGCCGTTCTCCATGACTATTCGCTGGAGATGGCTTGGCAAGCCTGAAGCTAAAGCTAAATCACCAGCGCGACCAGTGAGGCGAAGTTCGACGGGGAAGAACTGCTCTCGCGAGTATGCTGGTAGCATTTCGTATTCCACCATACCGATCACATAGTCACTTTCGTCCTCGTTGGCCTCAGGCGAGAAAAGGTATGTGTTGAACGGAATGCTGGTGCTGTCGGTGCCATCGTCCATCAGCACCACCAGATAGTCCATGCGGTCCTTGAAAGCCGTTACTGTTTCGCCCGAGATTGTTGCTATCTGGTGGCGCGTGAAGACGGCAAAATGTCGTCCTCGGTACTGGAAGAGAACAGCGGTGCCCTGAAGACCGAACTGAAAACGGCGAGCGACCGTCCCATCCTGCAGAGTGAGCTCGAACCCATCCAGACTGTAATATTCGTCACCAGGAGCGGCGAAACAAAGTGGGCGGATACGTCGATCAGCGATCGTTGGCTCCTGCGGATCCGTGAATCTCAACATAGGAGGATCAATCCTTTCGACGGCGAGCGCGGATTTCGTCAATTTGACGGTCAATCTCAGCCTCGGCGGCTGCGCAACTCTCCGCGAGATCCTCGCGGAATTGCAAGGTGTCTCTCAGGAAGTCGACATAGGTGGCGACGGCCAGATGTGTGTTGGCCTTAGAGCGCAAGCGCTGAACCCGCCGCTTCCATCCTGGAACGGGATCCTTCTTGATCGTCAGGCGGTAGTTGGCGGCGAGCCAATCAACAAGGTCATGGATAGATCTGCCGGAAAAGCCATTCTCGCTTGCGAACTTGTGACCCACAGGCGAGAAGGCCAGCCGCCATGTCTGGCAATTGATTGTCGCCTGATCTCGCGTGATCCCCTTCCCCTTGGGAAACACGCCAGTTGAGATGACATCGAGGTAAACATTGTTCTCAGTGATGATAAGATCCATATGGTCCGCGAGCGCACCGATCGTCTTGCCTCTATCAAAATGGCACCGATCCTTCAGCGTTGCGCACGCCTTCTCGAAGTCACCTAGTTCGGCCGGATTGAGTCTGCTGCTGTTGAAATACTTCTTCGCGCGTTCCGGGATTACCATCTTATTGCCGTAGTAAAGACCACGCCCGGGAAACGCTTTCAGAATGTCGCAGGCTACCGAGAAGTAGAAATTAGCAATGGCTGGCAGGATGGCTTCGTGCTGGAGGCCGACATGGTACAGCTCGTTTCGGAACTCATGCATTATTGCAACTGTCCGCGCCTGCTCCTCTGTGACCATCTTCTCGATACGTGCAAACTTTAGCTTCGCGTCGAAGGACTGTCCGACAGCCTCGGCCAACTCCAGCTTATGGGGGTACGCCTCCTCTAAATGGTGCCAGCTCTTGAGGTGAGCGTGCTTTTCTGTAGCGAGCCTATGGATTGCTAGCTCTACCGCATTGTCGGTCAGCATCAACGCAAACCGGGCATCATGAACGCCGCCCTTGTCGAGATGTTCGAGGGCCAGATCCATCTGGTCAAGGAGAGCCGCATAAAAGCTGAGAGCTGTCATCCTAGGTCAATCTCGTCTGCCGCTCGTCGACCTAGCTCGACAGAGAAGTTGTTCATCTTCGGCTCCTGCTGGCGTCACGGCAGGTTCGCGTCAATCACCTGTCGAAATTGGTTGTAGGACGTGCCCTCTAAGAATGATCTTGGTGCAGTCAATCTCGCCTATCATCGGTTCTAGGATCGACAAATCCTCACTCGTGGAGAAAATCACTTGTTGTCCACGAGCCTTCGATGTCGCTGCTCGTCGCAAAAGCTGCTCGAAGCTGACCTTCGAAGATGATTGTTGACGCGGTTCGTCGAAGACCAAAACACCTGGATGGTTCGTGCTGTAAGAAGCGGCGAGTTCGAGCAGCCCAAGCTGATACGCCCATTTCAATCTTATTGCGTCGCTTGCGGATGTCTCAAAACCGATCTCAAAACCCTCAACCTCGGGACGATACGTATCCTGGGAGATAGCAAGATCGTCGGGTTGAAAGGTTTTAAATCCAAACTGCCGCGCCTGTGCACGTAGCAATTCAGACAGACGGTTGAGCTTTGCCTTATCGCTGTCGGACAGCTCGTCGTCAGGAAGCGCGCTTCTCTGTTGAAGAAGCGTCGTATACTGCTCAGACAGGGCGCTGAAACTGCTCACCGCATCGTCAAAGAAAGACCGCAGTTCGGAAAAATCTCGAATCTTCCGTTCAATCAGAAGTCGCTCTTCAATCGCTGAAGCCGAAACGCTCGTCGCCGGCGCTACTAAATCAGCTCTTAGTGTTCTTATTGCCGTGTATGCTTCGCTGAGATCTCGATTTAGTTGTGAGAGTAATCCTTCACGCTCTCGATTTTCCTCTTCTTCGCGCCGAAGTATGTCTTCAAACATTCTAATTTCAGATTTGATGTATGAGATATTATCTTCGATTGGCATGATCGATGCTAGCGCATTTTGCGATAGTAGAGTGTCCTGCAAGCCTTGTTCGCAGGTGGGGCACCGGTCAGGGCTAAGTGACCATTGAACGCCTGAAAAGCGCTGTAGCTTTTGAACATCCTGGTTTTTTTGAAGATCTTCTCGCAGAGTCTGGATTCGCCGTGTCAGGGCGTCAACGTCTGCTAATTTTACCTGCCTCACGCCGTTTAATGAAAGGCGCTGGACATTGAGGCTCTCCGCGTGGGCGATCACCTCGGCGAGTTTGGCTTCTATGGCGGGGACATTGTCGGACACGACCGGCACTTCGGCTTGGGAAATAGTGTCGAGTTCGGACTTCAGCGATCGAAGATGCTCATCAAGTGGCGTCCAGCCACCTTGTGTTGCCACTGACACGAAGGCTTTCGCGATCGCATTCAAATCAACGATTGGCTTCGAACCAAGTGCCTCAATGCGTGACGCAGATCTGTTCAGCAGCTGGCTGAGGTCATGCCAATTTGTTTCCCATCTGCTGGTAAGAACGGTGATGCGTTGATTTAGCTGTTCACGTTTGCGCTCGATCTCATAGGCCTCAAGCCCCGCGATGAACTCCACTGCTCGTTTGTGGACTTCTCGAATGCGGAAATATGTCGGGATGGCTGCGGGGATGGAGGACCACCCAGACTTTTGCTCCACCCAGAACAGCGGGAACACGGTTTCGAGATAGAGCTTGATGTCTTCTTTCTCGTAGCCTCGAACGACGGGAAGCTCCCAGCCAAGAAAATTCTCGAGGAAATGATGAAAACCGTCCTCACGTTGAGCAGCACCCGGGTCTCGCACGAAGAACTGCTGGGTCCGATACTGGCCTTCAGGTTCAGACAGACCAGGGCCGAAATTTACTGTTATCAGGCGGTCGTCGAGTTTTGAGACGACCGGGCGATGGACCGTCACTATTGTGCCGACTGAGTTTTCCAGTTCAAGCATCACGTCAGATTCAACGACCCGCACGCTCTCGCCACTATCTGTCACAAGATGGCTTGTCATCGCGTGTGGAAGAGGGATCTCTCGGCGAGGGCTCAGCATTCGTTCCAAACCAAGAACGTAAATCATCCCTTGAAGGCAGGTTGATTTACCCATGGTGTTGTCGGCCCAAAGAACATTTAGCCCGTCGGTGAAACCGAGTTCAACTCCGTACCAGCCCCGCTCTGTGAGCGCACGAAGCTTGAGGCGTCTCAGTTTAAAAGTCATACAAGGTTCTCCGGACGCCAGACCGTTTTCATAAATCCATCAGTTAGTTTCGGCGCCACCTCGGAAAGGAAGGCTTTCTCGGCGTCAAGCACGCCGCTATCTTTGGCGACTGCCTCAGCTGCTTTGCGACCTTCGTCCGTCAGAACAACCACCGATCCTTTATTAACGCTAACGAGGCCCATCGAATGGCTCAGCGCTACCGCGCGGTTTAGCCAAGGCTCGACCCTTACGGATACGTCGAGTGGTCGATACCGTCCCGCGATCAATCCTAGTGCCTCCTCTCGACCCTCCTCGAGTCGCACATTATGAGCGAGAAATTGGAGTTTCTGAAAACTCGCCTTTTTCCCTCGACTGTAAAATACACTTAGGAGTAGTATCGCCATCCCCCAAGCCATCCGCAAGTCGCCGGCGACAGGCTCTGGGCGGACGGTGAACGTGAACTTGGATGTATTAAGGATGTCTAAGAAAGGGCTTTCACGGGACATCTGGGAAATCCAATGGGCATCGCATTATCCATTCTGAGACGGTTCCAAACACTAGCTGATCGACGTTCTCGGGCGATAGGTTTGGCGCCGCACCCTTGATTGCTTCCTTCAGGTTCACAATCTCGTCGTTCAGGATGCCACTGGCCGAAACCGCAGTGGGGCCGGCAAACTCTAAATGGCGCCTCCGGCTTGCAATCACCGTGGCAAGATTGTCATGTAACTCTGGTGCCTGAGAACGAAGCGCACTCATAAGCGCCGCGCCCTGCAGATGATAACGAGTAGCGTCCGCAACCGCATCTTCAAGCTTTTGAGGAGTTGTACGCTTCGCGAGCTTCGTGCGAGCCGTTGACAGCAAATCTTGTGACCCCTCCTCCTTCTCCCAAGAGCTAATCTGCGGATTTGTCGGATTCGGAATGCTGAGTTTGATCAACGATAGTTGCGCCGCATTCAGCGTTAGGGCGTCAGCGCCGAAAAATGCTTGATCATGAATAAGGACCTCAAAGTCAGTGTCGAGATAAGGCAGTGCTTTCGATCGGAGCTCTGTCGTCTTGTTCGCGCAGTGTATGTTGACGTCCTTGCTATCGTGTAATGGGCTGAGCAAGACCCATCTCTTTATCGGCGCGCCGAGGAAGAGTTTCGATACAATAACGTTGTTTTTTTGGAGCTTACCCAGATCCCTGGTGATCTTATCTTTTTGCTTCTTCGCGCGTTCAGCGACTCCGATCGGCTCTTCTACCGCGTAACACTGATATGCGACGCTATCTTTGTTGCAGTAATAGTCGATACCAAGGTCGCCCTGATCTTTGGCGGGCACCTTGTGAACGTTTAAGACGCCATGCCGACAATTCAGGAGGCCAAGCGCAAATATCTCCCAGTCATCGGGATTCCAAATAATTGTTGTTGACGGCAAGACTTCCCCCAATATTCAGTATAGTTAATCTACATGAAGGACGGTTGCGTGCAATGGAAGATTATCGGCCTTAGGTAGCATCACTTTGCTTTTTGATCTCATTGGTAAATGTTCGCTCTGCGGCATTTCGCCCAGGCCGATTGGGCGTGTTGAGATGATTCGCTTCCTGGACAGCAGGCGCGGTCTTCCGCATCTTCTTTGGGTGATTGAGATTTGTAAGCATGCTTTCACCCCATCGCTCTTAGTCCGCCCTGGGCTGACGACTGGCCCAATACGACGTGTATTTTGGGCCTTTGGAATCGGGCGGCGACGGGGGCTCGTGAATCAAAACAGGCACCGGCGCGGGAAGGTCTGGCCCGACGATTATGGCTTCGCCAGGCGCGAGAGTCGGGATAAACAGAGCGGCGTTGCGATCAAGATCGCCGCAGGCTTTCTCGACCGCACTGCGATCTTCTTCGTTGGTCAGGCGATGCACAACCAGTGTGCCAAGTTGGCTGAGAACATCGGCCGGAATATCGCGGGGGCGCTGTGTGGCAAGGATCGTGGTCAGTCCGTATTTGCGCCCTTCTTTGGCGATAAGCCCAAACGCTTCAAGTTTCACGCTGGCATATTCGTCGCCAATGGTTCGCCCCAGGAATTGATGGGCCTCATCCAGCAGCGTGATCATCGGCTTGTCGCGAAAGGTGTTCTGCCGGGCGCGGGCCAAGAGAAAGCGCCCGATGACATTCATAAGGATTTCGCGCGAGTTGTGCTCGAACCGGACGTTTTTAAATGAAATGCGGAGTATATCCCGGTCTTCTGAGGCGAAAAACGATTCCAGAACCGCGACCAAGGACTGTCCGCCCTTGCCGAATAGGCATTCAAGCTCAGGGGAATGGATCAACGTGCGCATGCGCGCGATCAGGCTTTCGCAGTAGCCTACTGCTTGTTCATGGACGTTACCCCAGTGGCTCGGGTTGTCCCAATTCGTCGGCTGAACGCATTCCTGCTGCACCTGATCGGGAAGATTTTCGATGTCGAACTGGCAAAGCGGGCTGTGAATGACGTCGCTGTGAAGTTCCAAAGCTTTCAGAAACGGGCGGCGGTCCTTTTGCCTTTTCGTGAGCAGCTTCTTTTCATAGATCGCCACGCCTTCAAGCTGTCCCCCACTTTTCTTGACAAGCTTCAGACTCTTGATCGCTTCGCGGAGTTTAGGCCCCTGGCTTTGTCCCGATGGGCGAAACAGGGCGAACAGGTCGTCTTCCGTCATGAACTGGTAGGGGAAATGGACCTGCTGGCTGCCGGCTTCTTCGTTGTCGAAGGCATAGTGCGCCGATATGGCGGGGATCTCTGCAAATTCACCGGTGGGATCGAAGAGAATACATTTACCGCCAGCGGCTTTGATCTGCTGGAGGATGGTGGCTAAGGTCCAGCTCTTGCCGCCGCCCGTCGCGCCGAATACGCCGCAGTGGCGGCCGAAGAGCTTTTCAGGCGGCAGGCGCAAATGCACGCCGCTGCCCGCATCGAGCGTGCCGATGTCGAGGGCGCTCGCGCCGCTCGCCACCAGTGAATTTGCCATCAGTTCGCCGAACATGGATGGATCAGCCAGGTAGACAGCATCGCCGACGCGAGGATGGTGGCGGATGCCGCGCATGAGTTTGTTCTGTCGCTGATCTACCGAGGCCAGCAGTTGCACCCTGCCGACCGGGTGAGGTTCGGGCTGCGTGCCCAGAGTCGGCTCGACAGTCAGTCGCTCTGCGTCGGGTAGTTTGACTTCGACCAATCTTCCAAGGAGCTTGACCAGCTCGCAGTCCACGAACACGAAGTCGCCGACTGCGCCGCGCGCAAGGGCACGGCGCTCCGGCCGGGCGGTGGCGTAAGGCAAGTTCACTTGCACCGTTGACGCCGTCACGACAGAAATCGTGCCGACGTAGCGATCCGGATCAACAAGGCTGTGTTTGATCACGACTGTACCCCATCGCCGAAGCCCCGCGCGACTTGCATACGGTCAAGATGGCGTTCGCGTTCTGTCTGGGCGACGAGATCGGGTATGGCGAGGGCCAAGTCCTCAAAGCGGCCGCTGAGCAGCGTGATACGCTGGTCGCCAATCCGCGCCAGGTGTTTGAACCTTTCGAAATAGCCGCTGGCATGCTCGCGCACCGGGCTTTCCACGGCGATCGTATGATCGCCTTTCTCCAAGACATCGTCTCTGAGAAAGGCCACATCACACACGATCAGCTTGAGGCTCATATTGGCCTCCAGCGCGGCCATCACTGGCTTGCTCAGGTGGTCATCATTGAAGCCGAAGCCGGAGACAATGAGGGCGGTATCGGGTTCGCGCAGCGAGCTTTGAAACGCGCCCATCATGTCGAGATAAGGCGGCTCGAACGCTTCCTGGTATTTGCTGTCGCGCGGAAAGATCAGTAGCGGCGGCTCAGAACCCTCTGCCCGCACAATGTCGGCACCGCGACGCTTCCAGTCGATAGAGCCGTGTAGTTTGTAGAGATGGAAGACGTTCTCGATATAATCAGGCCCCTCCTTGGCATTCTCGCGGCGGACGATGTCGTGCGAGAAATGGCCGCGATCGTAGATTTGCGGCATCGCATGGGAAAAGCCATCAATGATGGTGAAACGCTGCGCCCGTGCCGCGTATTCAAAGCACAGATCGTAATTGGTCGTGAAAAACTTTGCGCGCGGTTTACGGACACCGCGTCGTGCGATCTTGCGGATGATCGCGCCGTGCGCCTTGATGTCCGTATCGTTGCTGACGAAGCTGACGCGCTTGGAGATCGCCTTTTCGGCGGTTTCAATGAAGGTCTGAATTTTCTTACTGCTCTCATTGTTGAAGAGCTCGACGTAGATTTTGCATTGAGTCAGCAGTTTTTCGATGTTGGTGTCGGTCGCTTTGGCCTTGGGAATGAGATCGATGACTTCCTGGAAGGTCTCCTTCGTGGCGGCGGCTTCGACGGCGGTCCAGAGGTCACTCATGCCGGGCGCAGTAGGTGCGCCCTGTGCGGGATTTTTTGCACAGAATGATGCGCCGGCCCCGGTCAGGACCATCAGGTTCGAGGCGTTCATCGCCACGCTCAAAGCGAGATCAATATCGCGGTTCGCGCCGAAGCTGAGAGTCTTGCCATCGCCGTCGACTTGATCGGCGAACTGAACCCAGCCCTTGACTGGATTGAACAGGCGCATGTTATCGGCAGATGCCAGCAAGACGTCCCAGTATCCCAATGAATGTCCCCTCCCATACGACACGCGCTATCCCGTCATCAGAGCATTGCCGCAGACTACACGTCAAAATACATCGTGTAAGCATGTGCTGATAGTTTTGCGGGATTTCCCGGTCGAGAGACGTTGATATTTTTCTATGATCGGTACGCAGGTTAAGAGAACAAAGTCATGCCGAAACAGCGTATGCTCAGAGCGGATGCGCTCGGTTGCCATATAGTATAATCGTCCACCGCGTCGTCGCGACCGTACCGGCTGAGATTTGGGGGTTGATACGCCGAACAGTGACCTGGACCGCAGGTCGTGGGTTCGATTCCATTCAAGGCGTATGATGCGGAGTGGGTCCAAATTGAAAGCGGTCGCAAACAGTGATGACGTGCTGAAATTCTGCATCTCCCGGCGCACTCGTTCAGCCAAGTGGCCAAGCGGCAGTCAAGAGTTGATCGCCCCACTGTGCATTGAGTCGCGATACAGTGCACGATAACGCGCGGGTGATTGGCCAACGGCGCGGCGGAAGCTGGCGGCAAACGCGCTATCAGACCCATAGCCGAGCGATTGTGCAATCCGTGGCAGTGGCTCGTTGCCACGCCGCAGCCGGGCGGCGGCAAGCCGCATCCTCCAGTTCGCGAGATAGTCGATCGGCGATGCTCCGACGGTGGCGCGAAATCTTTCGGCAAATCCGGAGCGGGACTGGCCGGCAAGTGACGCCAGCGCCTCTACCGTCCAGCGGCGCGATGGATCGGCGTGGATGGCCCGCAGTGCTGGCGCCAGACGGGCATCCGCAAGGCCGGCGAGCCAGCCGGGATGCTGGGCTGTCTGGCGTGCCATGTAAGCACGTAGTACATGGATAAACACCAGCCGCAGCAGGTCGTTGCAGGCGACGCGGGCGCCCGGTGCTGCGCTGTTCCACTCCAGGTCCAACTGTTCGAGCAGCCAGCCAATCGGTCCGGCCTCTTCGTGCTCAATCACTACAATTGGCGGCAGGGCGTCGGTGAGGAGTGAGCCATCGACCGTATCGAGGTTGACGCTGCCGCCGAGGAGCACGAAATCCCGACCATCGCCCACTGAGACATCGAGATTGCCCCCAGCGAATACCTCTGCCGCCGCTATCGGCTTCGCGTTGGGATCGCTGCAAAGCGTAAACGCCTTGCCGCTGACCACAAGACAGTCGCCGGCTTCAATGCGCAAGGGTGCGTCTCCCTCCGAGATCAGCCAGGCGACGCCTTCACGGACTGCATTGAACTTGAGGTAGCCCGGTGGTGGAAAAGCAACAGACCACGCGCCTCCGGCTGCAAAACGCACGGAGAACAGCGCGCGCGCATCGATGGAACTAAGCACGTCGGACAGGGGATCCTGGATGTTTTGGACGATCACGACAGAAATCCGGATCCTGCAGGCTGGGGGCTCCGAGAAACTACCCGATATAGGGGACGGACACCAGAGTCACAAATGAAGGAGTAACAACATGTCCGAACAGAAACCTATTGGATCACGTTTCAGCGCATCCAGCACGGCACGCGAGGTTACCGAGGGTATTGACCTTTCCGGCAAGACGGCGATTGTCACGGGCGGCTATTCCGGTCTCGGCGTCGAGACGACGCGGGCGCTCGCTGGTGCCGGCGCTCGTGTCATCGTACCGGCTCGCAATCGCGAAAAGGCCGAACGCACACTTGCCGGTATCGACAATGTTGTTATCGAAGCAATGGATCTTGCGGATCCCGCATCGGTTGCCGCCTTTGTTGACAGGATCGTTGCGGCGGGCATGCCGATCTCAATCCTGGTCAACAGCGCCGGCATCATGGCGACGCCGCTTGCCCGGGATCAGGCTGGGCACGAGAGCCAGTTTGCCACCAATCATCTCGGCCATTTCCGGTTGGTTGCAGGCCTGTGGCCTGCGCTGGTCAAGGCTGGCAACGCGCGGGTGGTCTCTGTGTCATCGCGCGGCCATCAAATCGGTCCAGTCGATTTCGACGACATTGATTTCAAGGCTCGCCCTTATGACAAGTGGCAGGCCTATGGTCAGGCGAAGACGGCAAATGCATTGTTCGCGCTGGAACTTGATCGCCGCGGAGCCGCGCTTGGCGTGCGGGCATTTTCGTTGCACCCCGGCGTCATCCTGACCGACCTCGCCCGCCATCTCAGCGAAGACGAGATCAATTCCTTTGATGTCTATGACGAGAATGGTAATCGCCGGGTCGATCCATCCCGCGATCTCAAGACCCCGGAACAAGGGGCAGCAACAAGCGTCTGGGCAGCAACGCGGCCCGAACTCGACGGTGTCGGCGGCGTTTACTGCGAAGATTGCGAAGTCGCCCTGCCGCAGACGGAGACGGATGGGACCAGAGGTGTGGCGCCTTGGGCCATGGATCCACAGGCTGCTGAACGGCTCTGGCTACTTTCTGAGCATTTGACCGGCCTGTCAGTGGGTGATCGTCGAGGCTGAGCGCATATCGGCACACGAGTGATTTGCGGTGTTGTCAGGCAGGCCTTCGGGCAGTTGAACGCCTGCTACATCGTGGTCAGTCGGTTTCATGCAGGGTTAAATCAGCCGCTCACCTTCATAAACACTCTGAAGTGTTCGATCCGGATAATGCCGTCCGTGTCTGAGAGATGGCGAGCGGGATGATCGCATCTGCAGGTCGAAACACCCTGTCGGACCTCGACGGCCCGGCAGGGAGGTGCCTATGCGGTGCACTGCTAACGCGATCACGCCTTGGCTGCAACCGGAAGCCGGAATGGGGCCCCGAGACGATTGAACGCGTTCATCGCGGCGATCGTGATCGTCAGATCGACGAGGTCCTTCGGTTCGAAAGCTGCGGCTGCGGCGGCATAGGCCTCGTCCGAGGCGTGGGTCTGGCTGACATTTGTGACCTCTTCAGCCCAGGCCAGTGCTGCTCGTTCCTGGTCGCTAAACAGGTGAGGCACCTCATCCCAGACAGGAACAAGCGTGATCTTATCGACGGACATCGTCTTGCGCAGATCGCGACTATGCATGTCGATGCAATGGGCGCAGCCGTTGATCTGCGACACGCGCAGGAAGACGAGATGAATCAACTCTTCTGGCAGGTTCGTTTTCTTGGTGACGTAGTGATGGACGCCGAAGAGCGCCTTTGCGCCGTCGGGGGCGACTTCGGACCAATTCATACGGGACATCTGGTTTTCCTTTCTCGTGGACACGGTTCTCCGTTCGCCGGAGAAGCCGTCGTTGCTTGTGCTAGGTGAGGGGGTAGGTCTGGTAGGTAGCGCTATGGCTTTCGCGGTGTCGTCAAGGCGGTGTCATCGGTATCGACGACGAAGACGGCAAGCAGCTTCGCCGGCTCGGTCTTGCTGGCGTTGGCGCTGACGTCGTGGCGGTCGCCCGGCAGCTCGGTGAAGTTCTGCCCGGCGATGAAGGTCTTCGTCTCGCCACCGTTCACGGCGCTTAGGATGGCGCCTTCGAGAACCGTCGCATAGATCAAGGCGGATTTTGCATGCGTATGAGCGGAACTGTAGCCGCCGGGGCCGTACTCGACGAGGACGCCCTTCACGCTCTTGCCGGGAACGTCCGGGAGGGATGCTCGTAAACCAGCGTCACCTTCGCGTCCTTCGTGTCATATGCAAGTCCAGGCTTGGCGACGTCATGAGCGGAAGCTGTGGCCAGAGAGACCGCAAGGGCTAAAGCGGCATGGAGGATGGTCTTCATGATTGTTTCCCTCCTATGTTCTGAGCCACTCGGCGATCGTGATCGCACCCTTGATGTAGTCTCCGCCGGGAACCAGCGAGCCGGCGACAACGGAAGCGCCGAAGTAGTCGACGGCGGCGTCGGCGTTGACCGGACGAGCGTCGCTCTTGGCATCGAGATAGGTCCGGATGAAGGATTCGAACAGTGCCCGTTCGGGCCCGGCAAGATCGACGGATGCGTTCTTCGGCTCCCCGAGCGCGGCTTCCACCAAAGCGGCGGCGACGTCGTCGGCCGCGATCGGCTGGAAGTCTGTATCCGGCACTTTGACCGCGCCGTCGGCCGAGTACGCGCCCACCAGCGTCTCCGTGAATTCGTGGAACTGTGTCGCCCGAACGACCGTGAAGGCCTGGCCCGAGGTCGCGACGGCCTCCTCCTGCGCCAGCTTGCCTGCCATGTAAGGATTGGCGGCGAGCTGATCGGCATTCACGATCGACAGAACAACGTGGTGGCGCACGCCTGCGGCCTTTTCTGCGCTCGTTAGATTGCGGCTCGACGTTCCAAAGAATTCGGTAATGACGGCTTTGTCGAAGGACATCATGTTCGACACGTCGATGACGGCGTCCGCTCCTGCGAGGGCTTCTTCCAGTCCTTCTCCCGTATAGGCATTAATCCCGTTGCGAGAGCTTGCGACGACGGCCTCGTGGCCGGCGTTCTGCAGCAGCTTCACTGCCTTCGAGCCGATCAGGCCCGTGCCGCCCATGACGACGACCTTCTTCATCTTACTCATGTTGCGTTCTCCTATGACGAGGCACGATTGCCCGTCTTGCGTTCGTGGAGTTCGAGGAAGGCGCATCCGCGCGCGGCGATCCCGCCGTCGTCGTCTGCACCAAGGTCCGCCAGAAGGTCCGCGACGGACACCTTGGCGAGTTCTGCGCGATAGGCCTTCTCGGCCTTCAGCATCGCGGCGTTGATCTGGCAGGGTTTGGTGAAGTAGCGCTGCGGCAGAGGGTTTGGCCCCCGCTGCCGGATCTCGGCGCAGCGGAAAGCTGGCGCCGGTCCTTCAACGGCGAGGACGATGTCGAGCAGGCTGATGTTCTTCGGCGCCTTTGCCAGCCGGTAGCCGCCCTTCGGTCCCGGCGTCGTCGCGACGATCCCCGCACCGGACAGCGCCTGCAGATGCTTCAAAAGATAGCTTGTCGAAACGCCGTGCAGTTCGGCGAGTGCCGCAGCCGACAGTACGCCGTCTTCCGATAACCCCGCAAGGAATGCCGTGCAGTGAATGGCCTGCTCCACGCCTTCGCTTAGTTTCATCTTGCATCTCCTAATCATGGATACAAAATATCTACGATATAAGAAGTTGTCAATTCCCGATCACGTGGTCCGCTCGAAATTCCGAATATGAGATCGGTACGGGTCTCGACGGCCGGGTGCCTGGCCATAGTCAGGAGGCTCGGGCTTTCCCCGTCAACGGCGGAAGACATTCTACCAGCGCCCGGGGGGCATCGCTGCCGCATGGTGGGAAAACTTATTATTGACCGATCTGTCCATAATTGCTATGTCGTTCGCATGGCCAGACCGAGAGAATTCGACCGAGACGCAGCGTTAGAGAAAGCACTCAGGGTTTTCTGGGCGAAGGGATTTGCCGCGACCTCTACCGATGATCTGCGTGAGGCGATGGGCATCGGCAGACAAAGCCTCTACGGCGCCTTCGGCGATAAGCGTACACTTTACCTGGAGGCGCTGGATACCTATCAGCAGCGGACAAACACTGGCCACGTCAAGAGGCTAAGCGCCCCGGCATCGCCTATACGGGGCATCGAGGATCTGCTTGTCGGTCTTGTGTCGGAAGACGATTGCGAGCGAACACTGGGATGCATGGGGGTGGGATCCGTCGGCGAGTTTGGTGTGACCGACCCCGAACTCAATGCGCGCCGCGGCGATGCAAGTGCTTCACTCGGTCGACGTATATTTGAGAGAGTGTCGGAGGGCCAGCGTTCGGGAGAAATCAATCCGGCTCTCGACGCTAAAGAAACTGCTTCATTCATTCAGATGACGATGACCGGCCTGCAAGTGGCTGCGCGCGGCGGCGCAAACGCTTCTGATCTGAAGGCGATGGCACGTTTTGCAACGCAGCGCCTAAAGCCTTAACGCGGCCTCCACAGATGGAGGAATTTTATTTGCCTAATTATGGACTGATCTGTCAAGAAAGGAAAATCCCATGACAATCGAAGAACGCAAGACCGCCCTCGTGTTTGGAGGTGCCCGTGGCATCGGCGCCGCTGCAGTCGAAAGACTTGCAAAAGACGGGTACGATGTCGCCTTCACATATGTTTCGCGACCGGACAGCGCACAGGCGCTGGTTGCCGAAACCGAGAAGAGCGGGCGCCGCGCCTTGGCCATCCAAGCCGACAGCGCAGATGCTGACGCCATTCGTGGGGCGGTGGCAAAGACGGTCGATGTCTTCGGACTGATCGACGCTGTCGTCGTCAATGCAGGAATTTTGCGCCTCAACACAGTGGATGCGGTTAGTCTCGAAGAACTGGATCTGATGATCGACATCAATATTCGGGGCGTTTTCCTGTCCATCCAGTCCGCAGTGCCCCACATGAAGGATGGCGGCCGCATTATCACGATCGGGTCGAACACGGCAGAACGGACCGGAATGGCGGGCGCAAGCGTCTACCAGTTCTCCAAGGCTGCGGTCGCCGCGATGGTGAAAGGCTTGGCACTTGATCTCGCTCCGCGGCGCATCACCGTCAACAACATCCAGCCAGGTCCGACGGACACGGACATGAACGCCGGTGCCATTGAGATGTTGTCTGACCGCAGCCCGTTGAAGCGTGTTGCCGATCCCAAGGAGATTGCCGGAATGGTGTCCTATCTCACAGGTCCCGACACTTCCTTCATGACCGGTTCGAGCCTGACGATCGACGGGGGCTGGACGCTATAAAGTCAACGCTCCAGGGACAGGGCCGCTCGCAGCGGCCCTGTCAACCACTCCCGTATCATTCCTCCTGCAAGAGTCTGCTGGGCAAAACGTACCGGCAGGTAATCTTTGGTTTATCGCAATGCAATTCGCCAGTTCCACTTAGTCCAGGAGGGCATCGATCATTTGTCCCTCATCATGGTAGAGGATACCGTAAAAACATACGCTGCGGCTCGTGCCTTGGTCGATTACATCAATCGCGCCCCGACGCGGCTTCCTGAGGCCGGATAAACATGTGGCTCTTCATCGCGCGCATCCATCGGCTTGCCTTGTCAGTGAAGATCGAATTCCTCATCACGTGCCGGGATATCGCTCGTCTTGATCACCGCAGCAGCCCGTCGAGGTCGAAATCGTCCCAGCCCTGCAGGCTCGAGGCGGGATCTTGGGTGCCGTCGTCGGGCTTTTTCGCCTGCTTCTTCTTTGTCGACAGCCGCGTGACTTTCCTCTGATACGCCGCCTTCGCTCTCTTCTCCGCCTTCGCCTCAGCATCCTCAACCCGCCACTCGTCGATGACACCACGATCAAGGAGATCCTCGACAGCCTTCGGATCGAAGACATGGAAAGTGATTTGGCGGGCGCGTCCTGCGAGTCTGACGGTTCTCGTCCCGGCGCTCCGAAGACGACCGTCCCCAAGCCAGCGATGCCGCTCGCTCGTTTTCATTCCGAGGATGTCCTGGATCTCACGCGGGATGACGGGGAGGGACGGCGCTTCTTCCACCGCCTCGGAGACGCCCGATACCGCGGCATTGAAGGCGGGCTTCTCATCTGCTGGCATCGCCAAAACCAAGTCGACACCTTTAAGTGAGATCGCTTTTTTGGAGCTTGCCGGAAGGCGTGCCCGGATCTCCTGAAGAAGACCTTTTGCGCGGACGGATGACCCCATGGTGACCGCCGCCGACAAGGTCCACGTCTTGATCAGTTCGATGTCGTTCTTCTCGCGTTTTGCCATGCCACCTAGATGGTGCGATCGATAACGGCGGTCAATGAAGCCGATCTCGGTGCAAAGCGATGCAGGGAGCGCCGCAGCGCTCCCTGCTGTATTCATCTGGAAGGCTGAAGGATGGCTTGAGCCCTGATTTTCTCAAGCGCGCGGGCGATAGGGTTTCCGTCGCCAACCCTAAGCTTGGGTCCTCGGCGTTTACGAATTTCCACCACGAAGTTTTTGACAGAACGCTTCTTCATGGCGAGCCCTTCAAGCCACCTGGCGTTCCGCTTCAATCTGCAACGGCGCCGTCTGTCCGGCCGACGTGCCGATCGCAATCTTGCGTGGCTTCATGGCTTCGGGGATCTCACGCTTCAACAGAATGCGCAGAAGGCCGTTCACCAGCGAAGCATCTTCCACCTTCACATGATCCGCCAGTTCGAAGCGACGCTCGAACGAGCGACCGGCGATCCCGCGATGCAGGTATTCGCCATCCTTGGCTTCGGCCTTCTGGCCTTTCACGACAAGGACATTGCGTTCCTGCGTGATGTCGAGATCGGAATCGCCAAAGCCTGCGACTGCCATTTCGATCCGGTAGTCGTTTTCAGTTGTCTTGACGATGTCATAGGGTGGCCACGTGTCGATCGCCTGCAGGCGCTGCGCGTTGTTCAAGAGATTGAACACGCGGTCGAAGCCGACGCTGGAGCGATAGAGCGGCGCAAAATCAAGATCGTTTTTCATAACCAAATCCTCCGTAAAGCGAGATGGAATGAAGACGCGGAAACTCGCGTCCCCGGTTCTGCCAGCCCCTGTCGGCGACTGACGAAAATGATCTGGTTTCGAGAAAATCGAGCTTCAAGAGGGTGCTCCAAAAAAATTCTTAGAGCTCAAGGTAAGTCGTTCGCTGTCATCGGATGCGATGACAGCTTGGGCGAAATGATGCGAGCTTTTGATGCGGGCCCGCGCGCCGGGGGCTGTCGGTCCCGGTTTCCGACATATGCCGTCGCTATGCTAAACCTCCTGCGGCAACCCTTTAACCGGTCTTGCGAGAGGCGAACTGCCTTCGCGGATCCCGCTCCGGCTGGTATGCCCTTAACCGGCGCGGTGCGCCGCAAGCGCGTCGAGGCGGCCGGGTGGCCGGAGCACGCTTGCGGCGATTTCCTTCCAGAATGGTGCGTCAGCAACCTGGCGATCAAGAATATGATGCACGGCAATCGTATCCGACGTCATCGGCCGTCCGGGATTGACCAGCAGTGCTCCACGCTCCTCGGTAACACGCCACATGCCGTCGTCACCCAGAACTACATCCTGCCAACCTATTTCGCAGACGTCGTTCGGGCCATTGCCGCCGGTCTCAAGATCGATGACGCGAACTCTGGGTGAATGGCTTTCGGAAATCCTGATCGATCCTCTCGTTGTTCTCGGCTACAAAGCCAGATCGAGCTGCGGTTGTTCCTCGTCATGTCCTGTCTGATCGTTGGTCAGTGAGGAGAGCGTCACGCCAAGCAGGCGGACCGGGCGCTTGAACGGATAGACGGTGGCAAGCAGCGTCGATGCCGCCTCCATGATCTCGGCAATGCCCGTGACAGGAAACGTGCCCGTCCTGCTTCGTGTCGCCTGTGTGAAGTCCGAATACTTGATTTTCACGGTTACCGTCTTGCCGCTGATCGATTTTGCCTGACAATACGACCAGACTTTCTCCGCTAACGGTTTTAGCTCGGTGGTGGCGAGAGCGAGATCGTCGATGTCGTCGACAAACGTATCCTCCGCGCCCACCGACTTCCGGATCCGGTCGGGCCGGACAGGACGCTCATCTATGCCGCGAGCGATGCCATAAAAGTAAGGCCCGGATTTGCCGAAGTTCTCGGTCAGGAACTCCAGCGATTTCGTTTTCAGGTCGGCTCCTGTTTCGATGCCGAGGCGATGCATCTTCTCGGCGGTGGCTGGACCGACACCGTGAAACTTCTTGACCGCCAGCCCTTCAACGAAATCCGGCCCGTTCTTCGGAGTGATGACAGCCTGGCCGTTCGGCTTGTTGAGGTCCGACGCCATCTTGGCCAGGAACTTGTTATAGGAAATACCAGCCGATGCATTGAGACCGGTGACGGCCTTGATCTTCGCACGGATCTCCAGCGCGATCTCGGTGGCGATTGGCATCTCTTTGAGATTTTCCGTCACGTCGAGATAGGCTTCGTCAAGCGACAGCGGTTCGATCAGCGGCGTATATTCTGCGAAAATATCTCGGATCTGTTGCGAGACAGCCCGATAGACTTCGAACCGCGGCTTCACAAAAATCAGCTCCGGGCACTTGCGAGCCGCCGTCACCGAGGGCATCGCCGACCGAACACCAAACTCGCGTGCTTCGTAGCTTGCCGCAGCAACCACACCACGAGCAGCAGCCCCGCCGACAGCGAGAGGCTTGCCGCGCAGCTCCGGATTGTCGCGCTGTTCGACCGACGCGTAGAAAGCATCCATGTCGACATGGATGATCTTGCGGGCTTGTGGTGCGGCCGTGACGTTCATGGGGGGTCGTTCAACGCAGGTGAAAACAAAGAGAGAACATAGCAGACGGGCGGGACGAATCCAACCCGATGAGGTGGAGTTTTCGATCTCGACCGAAACCACGAGACCCGACCGACGTTTGGTACGCGATGACTAAAACGCAGGGAGAACCTCATGTCTGATGACAGCACCACAACCATCCGCGCGACGTTCAAGACCCGCGAGGCCGCGGACCTTGCGATTGAACATCTTGTGCAGCAGCATGGGATTTCCCGGTCGGACATTTTCGTGCAGCCGGTCGCTTCTGAAAACTCTGCGGGATACGCACCGTCAGGCGGCGACGTCGGAAACAATGACGATGCGCGGACCGATGCACCTTTGGAAGGTGAAATCGAGGTGTCGGCCGACATTGCGGCCTCGAAGATTGCCGCCGTCCAGCGCAGCTTCGGCGATCTGGATGCGATGCGGGTTTCGGGACGTCGACCAAGCGGGTTAGGCTCTTAGGCCAGACGAGGCCTTACACGGCGGCAGTTAAGCTGCCCCATCTAAACAGTCTGCTGTCCTTTGCATGGAACTACGTTGACTCGTGCCCAACAAGTTGAAGACTGCCGGCGAAGAAGGCAACTTCGATCGATGCTCACACGTCCACCGCGATGGCTAGTTGAACTCAGGTGAGGCACGGCCGGTTCGGTCGTAGCTACAAATAGTCGGTGCTTTTGCAGAAAGAGATCACCAGCTGTCCCGGACGCGACAGACTGCATTAGCATGATCGCTGTTCGTCGGAGGCGGCCTATGGAGGCGTCCCAATCCCGCTCTTGATGGATGGCTTCCTGGTCCGGCCCCGGATCTCCGTCGATCAACCCACTGACGGGGTCCGCTAGCAAGCTGCGGCCGCTTCGGCTTTGCCTTCGCGGTGATCGCGACTGGTCCCGGACACTGACGGGAGCCATCGAGCGGGAATGGCCCGCTCCAAAGATGGAGCCTCAGATGAACACCGATCTTTCTCTTGCGCAGAACCACGCCTTCCAGCTTTCCCGCACCCTCATGGTTCCGGTCACACTCTTCAGGTCGGGCGACGAGTTCGGCGTTCTTCCGAGCGACGAACTCGATGACGAAGACGATCTGGAGATCGTGCATGAATATGAGCCGTGGTGACTTATGGTCACCTCAGGCTCGATCGCCCTGCTTTGCAGCGCATTTCCGAGTTCCAGCTCTACATAATCGGCTCGCTGAGCTTTCGATCCTCAGCGTCAGGCATCGGAGCGAAGGCAACCTTGCAATCGCAACTCAGCAAAGGAGAACGCGATTGCCGACCCCACTCCACCTCCGTCTTCGAACCGAAGACCCCGATAATATTCTTTCGCCGCTCGCTCGAATGGTCCACGATCAATGCGAGCGCCGAAATTTAGACGTCAGGCGCAGGCGCAAATATACCGCGGTCGTTCTGCACTTTGGCTATTGGCTAGCCGACCGTGGTGTCGCTATGGACAGCTTTACCACTGACCACGTCGAAAGCTTCCTGGCGGATCACGCAACAGGATGCTCATGCTCATGCATATGGAGAATGCGCACGGAGGTGGAGGCCATGCGTCGCGCCTTGAACCTCGCCGTCAAAATGAGGGCGCTGCGTCTTATCCCGCCGATGAACCTCACAGCTATCGATCGTGAAGTCCAAGCGTTTGACACAATGCTCGAGAAGGTCTGGGGTTTCTCCGCAGGGACCCGCCGCAAACATCGCGATATGGTCCGGAGGCTTCTGGTCGGGTGTGTGAGAGATGGCCGTGTCGATATGGCCGACCTCACGTCCTCGCACATTCGCAAGTTCGTTCTCGCAGGTCGCGAATGGAAGCCTGCCACCATTCGCAACTATGCGGTATCGATCAGATGCTATCTCCGATATCGCACGCTCCTGGGCGACGATGTCCGTCAGCTGAAGAAAGCCATCCCAGCGCCAGCGATGAAAACGCCGGCGAAGCTGCAAACGGGCTTCAGCCCAGCGGAACTGGAGCGATTGCTGGAGGTCTCGGCAGAAATCGGCCGAACCCGGAAGAGAGTTCATGCCATCGTCAGATGCCTCGCAGACCTCGGGATGCGGTCGATCGAGGTAACCCGGTTGACGCTCGATGACATCGATTGGGAGAAAGGCCTGATCTGGGTGCGCTCCAAGTCGCGTCGATCAGATCCCATGCCGCTTCCATTCCCGACCGGTGAAGCGATCGCTGACTACATCCTCCACGAGCGGCAGTCCACCCCGCGCCGTGAGGTCTTCGTCCGGCATGTTGCGCCGTTTGGAGAGCCGATTACGCCGCGCGCGGTCCAGCGATCGGTGTATGCAGTCTACGAGCGGTTGGGCTGGGACTGCACGCGAGTACATATCTTCCGCCACACCATTGCGAGCCGTCTAGTGAACGGCGCCGTGCCTCTGAAGCAGGTCGCGGACATCATGCGGCACAGGAGCGTGGTGACAACCGCGGGCTATGCTCGCGTCGATCAGACCAGGCTGGCGGTCGTCGCTCTACCGTGGCCGGGAGCATGCGCATGACCGGGTCCGCTACGATGTTGTCTCGTGCCGAGGCCTACCTCGCTTATCGCCGAAGCCTTGGCTTCAAGCTCAAAATCTCGGGGAAACAGATCATCGTCTTTGCCCGATATGCCGATGACAGCGGACACGAAGGGGCCCTCTCGTCCGATATCGCGCTTCGCTGGGCAAAGGCCGGTGCGACAGTTGCCGACCCCTTTACCTGGGCCAAACGCCTTGAGGTGTTGAGGCCATTCGCAGCCTTTCTCGCGGCAGAGGACGGCGGAACCACGTTCCCGGCTACCAATCCGTTCGGTCGCACAAAGCGTCGGCTCGCACCGCATATCTTCACGATGGAGGAGATCACGGCGATCATCTTGGAGGCGCACTATATTCGTCGCGTTCAGGCTGCCGGGACGCTTATGATGCCCGCCCTGATCGGCCTGCTGGCCTCGACTGGACTGCGGATATCGGAAGCGCTAGGTGTACAGATCCGAGATCTGGACCTCACGGCTGCGCAGATCTTGGTGCGGGAAGCGAAATATGGTCGCCAGAGACTGGTCGCCCTACATCCCACGACTGTTGTCGCGCTCAAGACCTTCTTCGAGCGACGGAATGCGGTATTTCCATCGAGGCTCGTCGATCCGGTCTTCATGAGTGAGCTATCCGGCAAGAAGCTCAACTACTCGAACGTCTGGCACGCGTGGTTCAGGATAACCCAGAGGCTAGGTATCAGGCCGCGCGGTGGCCACCCGTTCGTGCGCATTCATGATCTACGACACAGCTTCATATGCCGCCGGCTTACCTTATGGCAGCAAAGCGGAACCGAGATCGATGCCGCGATGATGATGCTTTCTACCTATGTTGGTCACGCCAATCTGCTCGATACCTACTGGTATATCGAGAGCGTCCCCGAGCTCATGGCAATTGCCGGCAGGCGTTTCGAAGGTGCCGCCAAGGTTGGAGGTGACTTCAATGGCTGATATCACACCTTCCTTTCCAACACTGCTGCAACGCTTCTTCGTGGATCATCTGCGGCAGCAACGAGCGGTGAGCCCCTGCACGGTCGCGGCCTACCGGGACACGTTCAAGCTCCTGCTGGCCTTCGCTGAAAAGAGGATCGGGAAATCTCCGACAAACATGGCCTTGCATGACCTCAATGCTGATCTGATCCTGGGCTTTCTTGATCACCTCGAGCGTGATCGAGCAAATAGTGTCAGGAGCCGAAATGCACGGCTTTCCGCGATCCGGGTTTTCCTCAAATATGCTGCGCATGAGGATTTGACCGCGCTGGCGGTCATTGAACGCAGTCTCGCCGTCCCGCAGAAACGGCATGACAAGCCAGTGCTCGGATACCTGACCCGATCCGAGGTCGAAGCGGTCATTGAAGCGCCCGATCCCAAAACCTGGGCTGGCCGGCGTGACCGGGCACTGTTTGCATTCCTCTACAACACTGGCGCACGGGTGTCCGAGGCTATCGACCTTCAGGTCGGGAGCGTCATTCTGGAGACTGCCCCGGTCGTCCACCTGCATGGGAAGGGGCGGAAGCGCCGGAGCGTGCCACTCTGGAAGGAAACCGCACGAACGTTGAAGCGATGGATGCAGGATCTTCATGATCGCGGGACGGATGCCTACCTCTTTCCCAACAGTTCAGGTGGGCGCCTATCCCGCTCCAGCGTAAGGCAACGCCTCGACCTGGCCGTCGATGCTGCCGCTAGAAACGTTCCATCTATCAAGGCAAAGGCGATATCGCCGCATACCTTCCGGCACACCACCGCGATGCACCTGCTGCAGTCCGGCGTCGACCTGACCGTGATCGCACTTTGGCTCGGACACGAGGATATCAGCACGACGCATGTCTACATGGAGGCTGACCTTGCGATGAAGGAGGACGCGCTCAGCCGGCTTCAGCCCGTTAACGCGGCAGGCCTTCGATACCGGCCGCCAGACAAGTTGATGCATTTCCTGCAATCGCTTTGAAGTTGCCGCTCCCGGAGTTCCGACCGGGAGCGGTCGGACCTTCGGGACCTAGACTCGGATATAGCGACGCATGCAGTAGAACAGCGTTGCCTCTTCTTCGCTCTCACGAATGTCGATGACCCGCCCGAACAAGATGCGATGGGTCGCCTCATCGACAGCATTGGTTATCTCGCATTCAAAGCTGACCGACGCGTTTGAAAGGACCGGAGCGCCGGTGAGCCCTTCGCTCCAATCGCCAAACCCAAATCGATCCTCGACAGGCGTCCTGCCGCCAAAGACGTTCGCAATGTCTTCTTGATGCGGCTTCAGGGTGTTGACGCAAAAATGCCCGGCACGCTCGAAAGCATGAAAACACGAAATCGCCCGATTGATGCAGACCAGAAGCGTTGGCGGCGTGTCGCTGACGCTACACACCGCCGAGGCCGTAAAACCGTAGCGCTTGTCAGCAGAGCTGGTAGTCACGACGTTAACCGCCGATCCGAGGCGCGACATGCCGCTACGAAAGGAGGATGTATCCGCAGTATCGAAGCGGTGGTTCACCATGTTCATGTCGGCCTCCTGCCTTTGGATCGACTTTAGGCCGAGAGCTCTTTTCGGACGATTTCCGCGCCTGCGGCGAGAGCATTCAGCTTGCCGCGTGCGACCCGCCGGGACAGGGGTGCCATGCCGCAATTGGTGCAAGGGCAAAGCTTGTCGGCATCAACGAATTGAAGCGCCTTTCGCAGTGTCGCGGCAACTTGCTCTGGGGTCTCGATGGTGTCGTTCGCGACGTCGATCGCCCCGACCATCACCTTCTTGCCTCGAACAAGCTCGATGAGATCCATCGGAACATGAGAATTGTGGCACTCCAGCGAGATCATGCCGATGCTGGATTTCTGTAGCTTCGGGAAAGTTCGCTCATATTGCCGCCACTCCGATCCCAGGGTCCTTTTCCAATCGGTGTTGGCCTTGATGCCGTAGCCATAGCAGATATGAACAGCTGTTTCGCACTTCAGTCCTTCGATCGCCTTTTCCAGGGTGGCAACGCCCCAGTCGTTTACCTCGTCGAAGAAGACGTTGAATGCGGGTTCGTCGAACTGGATGATGTCGACGCCGGCAGCCTCCAGCTCCCTGGCTTCCTCGTTGAGGACCTTGGCAAATTCCCAGGCCAGCTTCTCACGGCTCTTGTAATGGGCATCGAAGAGCGTATCGATTATAGTCATGGGACCCGGCAGTGCCCACTTGATGGGTTCCTTGGTCTGCTGGCGCAGAAACTTGGCATCTTCAACGAAGACTGCTTTGGGGCGCGATACGGCACCAACGACCGTCGGCACACTCGCATCGTAGCGATCACGAATCCTGACCGTCTCGCGCTTCTCGAAATCGACGCCATCGAGGTGTTCGATGAAGGTCGTGACGAAGTGCTGACGCGTCTGCTCGCCATCACTGACGATGTCGATTCCTGCCTGCCGCTGATCATCCAAGGACAGACGCAGCGCGTCCCTCTTGCCTTCGACCAATTCCTCGTCTTGCAATTTCCACGGCGACCAGAGTTTCTCAGGCTGTGCGAGCCAAGAGGGTTTCGGCAGGCTGCCAGCGGTCGACGTGGGCAACAGTCTTTTCATTATGGAAAACCTTTTATTTTGGTGTTTCAGGCGGCGTAGTTCGCAGACCACTGCTCAAGAATGGTCTTGTAGGGCTTGATGAAGTGCTCCTCGGCGAACTTCCCCTGCTCGACGGCCAGTCGGCTGCGCTCTTCGCGATCGTAGACAATCCGCGTAAGCGAATAGTCCTGATGCCTTAGACTCGGCTGGTAGCATGCGCCTGCTGCGGAATTGGCGTTGTAGATCTCCGGTCGGTAGATCTTCTGGAATGTCTCCATCGTGCTGATGGTGCTGATCAGCTCGAGATTGGTGTAGTCGCCAAGCAGGTCGCCGAGAAAATAGAAGGCCAGCGGCGCGACGCAGTTCGGCGGCATGAAATAGCGAACCTGCAATCCCATCTTCCTAAAGTATCCATCGGTCGATGAGAATTCATTCTGCAGGTATTCGGCGCCCAACACGGGGTGCTGGTTTTCAGTGCGATGGTAGATCTTACTGCTCGATGCGCTCAAGCAGATGACGGGCGGCTTGCTGAAGTGCGCCTTGTAGGCATCCGAGTTCAGGAAGCATTTGAACAGGTTTCCATGTAAATCGCCGAAATCGTTTGGCGCGCTGAACCCGGCCTTATTCCTGTTGTGCTCCGGCAGCACGACGCTGAAGTCGTAGTCGCGCACATAGGAGGAGAAATTGTTCCCGGCGATGCCCTCGATGCGCTCACCGCTCTTACTATCGACGATGTTCGTCTTCAGGATCTCAATCAACGGGAACGCATCATTGCGGCCTTCGGCACCAATGCTCATCTCAACCGAGATGATGTCGAGTTCGACGGCATAGCGATCACCCTTGGGGTTGTCCCAATGCGCCAGCGCGTTGAAACGATTGTCGATCATCCGCAAGGCGTTGCGCAGGTTTTCCTGGCGATTCTCCCCCCTGGCCAGATTGGCGAAGTTGGTCGTGATCCGCGTGTTCTCCGAGGGACGATAGTCTTCATCGAAAGAAATCTTCGTAATATGGAAGTTGAAATCTGTACTCATCGCGATCGGGCGTCCTAAAGCTCGGGATGGATCCTGAATTGATCGGCGTACAATTCAGGATGCACCGGATTTTTCGTTGCCCTCCTTCTGTCGCAGTCAGGCTGCGCACGCTGGAGGGCGATGCGCGTTTTATGCCTGAGAGATCGATTGGGAAAAATTGGTATTATCTCACGGAAGTATGAGCCGCGTTCATGATTTGGTGGAGAGGCCGGCTCGAAACACTGGCATCCGCAAGCTTATCGCATTCAACGCGTGAAGGCATCGAGACCGCCGCTTCCGCCGCATCCCGTCGAGACATCTTGACGGCTTGGGCGGCATGCGACATTGGTTCGTCATCGTGGTTCTCAGGACGAAGGTCCGGAGCTAAGAGGGAATTCGGTGAGGGCATTCCCGCCTGAAGCCGAAGCTGCCCCCGCAACTGTAAGCGGCGAGCGAAGGTCCATCCATGTCACTGAGGCAAACCTCGGGAAGACGGACCAGAGCAATGACCCGCGAGCCAGGAGACCTGCCGCGATAGATAACGTCCACGGGCGGGGTGTCCCGGAGTGCCGCTTTCGCGATGAGCACTCCCGTGCCGTCGTCTTTGCGTCATACCAGTGCCCGGCCGCAACCTGATGGTAGTGCCGATGACAGTGACTATGACGAGAGCAAGGCCCGCGCAGCAAGGCTTGGTGACCCGCCTTATTGATATCGTCTTTCCCGGAGATACCAATCATCACGGCACCCTCTTCGGTGGCACCGGGCTTGCGCGCATGGATCGCGTTGCCTTTATCGCGGCAACCCGGTTCGGTCGGACACCCTTCGTGACCGCCTCGTGCGAACGGATCGACTTCAAGCAACCCGCGCGCGTCGGGAACATCGTTGAATTTTCCGCGAGGCCCGTCAGGGCCGGACGCCGTTCTCTGACCGTCGAAGTCGAAATGGCGGCGGAGACCATTGTCGGTCGCCAGCGCCACATCTGCACGCGCGGCGTCTTCAACATGGTCGCGATACCGGAGGGGGAGCACGCGCAGAGTTACGCCTTGCCCGAAGTGGTAGCAGCGGACCCCCCTGATACAACGAATGCCATTGCCATGGTCGAGATTGTCTTTCCGGATCAGGCGAACAGCGTCGGCCGGATGTTCGGTGGCGAAGCCATCGCCTACATGACGAAGGCTGCATTCGTCGCTGCGTCGCGCTGCTCCGGCAAGCTGGTGGTTCTGGCTTCATCCGAGCGTATCGATTTCGCAAGGGCGATCGAAGTTGGCGAGATCGTCGAGGCGCAGGCACGGGTCGAGCGCATCGGCCGCACCTCCATGTCCATCGAGACGCAACTCTGGTCAGAAAACCTTCTGACAGGCCAAAGGCATGTCACGGCAACCGGACATTTCACCATGATTGCTGTCGACAGGGAGCATCATCCAATTCCCGTTCGCGATGATGTTTCGACGGATGTCGCTTACGACAACCAAGGGCTATTATAACCATGTTGGACAGGCAACACCTCTCCATCCTTCGCGAAGTCGACCGCCTGGGCAGCTTGACGGCTGCGGCGGAGCGGTTGAACGTCTCCCAGTCAGCTCTCAGCCACACGATCCGAAAACTCGAAGAACGTTATGGCGTGGCCGTATGGGAAAAGGATGGGCGCAATCTCCGGCTAACGGAAGCGGGTCGCTATATCGTGAGGTTGGCGCAGCGCGTTCTGCCGCAGATCGAGAGGGCGGAGGATATCCTGTCGGATTACCGCCACGGCCAGCGAGGCTCGCTCAAGATCGGCATGGAGTGTCATCCCTGCCATCAATGGTTGATGGGCGTCACGAAGCCCTACCTCGTAGAATGGCCGGACGTGGACCTTGAACTGACCACATCATTTGCTTTCGGCGGTGTCGCCGCCCTGACAGGCTACGAAATCGATATCCTGATCACACCGGATCCGATTGAGACCCCAGGCGTCCACTATCTGCCCGTGTTCGACTACGAACTGGTTCTTGCCATTCCCGCCGATTACCCTCTGGCGCTGAAGCCGCATGCGGAACCTGCCGACCTGCTCCATGACACGCTGTTCACCTATCCTGTGCCGCCGGAGCGGCTGGACGTGTTCACGCAATTCCTGGTTCCAGCCAACTGCCGACCGCGTCACCACCGTACTGTCGAGACGACGGAAATGATGCTTCAACTCGTCGCTGCCGGCCGCGGTGTCAGCGCCATTCCCGATTGGCTGGTGCGTCGGGACGCGGCAGTGCTCGGGGTTCGTCCCGTCCGCATCGGTCGGAACGGAATCCAGAAAAGCATCCATCTCGGCCTTAGAAGCGGGGACGAGGCCGTCGATTTTATTTCCGGATTTCTCGCAACGTCGCGGCGGACGTCAGCTTCCTATGTGATTTCTCCTTCCGGATAAGTTCGCCGAGATTGTAATCCCCAATGATTTTCTTGATTCGCAGTCATAGCCGTTGACGAAAATTTCACTACGTCTACTATATATTGTGTTCGAGGTTCTCTCGATTCGTAAGGATCGGAGCTAAGACGGGAATACGGTGCGTAGCGTCCATGTTGGGCGCGCAATGCCGTAGCTGCCCCCGCAACTGTAAGCGGTGAGCATCTGTTCGACAAAGCCACTGAAGTTTCGTGCTTCGGGAAGGCGAGGATGGATGCAACGACCCGCAAGCCAGGAGACCTGCCTCAGAGCGTAACGTCCACGGGCGGGGTGTCCGGTTGGTCGCGTCGATACGCGCAATGTTGGCGCGTGCGCGCAGCCCTTGATCCCCCCAATGAGCAAACTTCGGGGTGAGGTCCATGACTAGTCGTTCAGTTCATCGCAAACGCGAGTAGCGTCGGGCCACGCCGTGTAGGCGCGCTTCCTTACCCATTTCTAATCCTTCGTGCGGTCGTCGGCGGACGACCAGACGGATTCCTATGCCTTTAAAATCATACGAGGACACCATGAGCATCACCGTCTACAGCAAGCCAGCCTGCGTCCAATGCACCGCGACTACCCGCGCCCTCGATCGCCAAGGGGTCGATTACACCATCATCGATGTATCCACCGATAGCGCCGCTTATGAGCTTGTTCAGGGTCTCGGCTACCGGCAGGTGCCTGTTGTCGTTGCCGGCGAGCAGCATTGGGCCGGCTTCCGTCCGGACATGATCAGCGCGCTGGCCTGAGGATCGGCCGATGGGTGAGCTCGTCTATTTCTCCAGCAGATCCGAGAACACCCATCGCTTTGTCGAAAAACTCGGGCTGCCGGCATCGCGCATTCCCGTCAGTGCGGAGCTCATGCTGACCGCGCAACGTCCCTTTGTGCTTGTTGTCCCGACTTATTGCGGCGACGGCGGCAAGGGCGCCGTGCCCAAACAGGTCATCCGCTTCCTCAACAATGCGGACAACCGTTCGAACCTCCGGGGCGTGATCGCCGCGGGCAACAGCAACTTCGGCGAGACCTTCGGGCTTGCCGGCGACATCATATCCAGGAAATGCCAGGTGCCTTACCTCTACAGGTTCGAGCTTCTCGGCACGGATGAGGATGTCGCCAATGTCACACACGGATTGGAACGATTTTGGACACGGCAGTTCTCGAACGCCCCTTGAAGGCGGCAGACACCAAGATAGCCGACGCGACGCTCGACTATCACGCGCTGAACGCTATGCTGAATCTCTATGACGAGGACGGCAGGATTCAGCTCGACAAGGATCGGCAGGCGGCCAAGCAATATTTCCTGCAGCATGTGAACCAGAACACGGTGTTCTTCCACAATCTCCGGGAGAAGCTCGATTACCTCGTGACGGAGGGCTACTACGAGCAGGAGGTGCTGGACCAGTATTCGTTCAACTTCGTCCGCGATCTGTTCGATCGCGCCTATGACAAGAAGTTCCGCTTCCCGACCTTCCTCGGCGCCTTCAAATATTACACCAGCTACACACTGAAGACCTTCGATGGAAAGCGCTATCTGGAGCGCTACGAAGACCGCATCTGCATGGTGGCGTTGGCGCTGGCGCGCGGCAATGAGGGGCTGGCCCGCGATATGGTCGACGAGATCATTTCCGGCCGTTTCCAACCGGCGACGCCGACCTTCCTCAACGCGGGCAAGAAGCAGCGCGGCGAACTCGTCTCCTGCTTCCTGCTCAGGATCGAGGACAACATGGAGAGCATTGCCCGCGGCATCAATTCCGCCCTGCAGCTTTCCAAGCGCGGCGGCGGGGTCGCCCTGTCGCTGACGAACCTGCGCGAGGCCGGCGCGCCGATCAAGCAGATCGAAAACCAGTCGTCGGGCGTCATCCCGGTCATGAAGCTTTTGGAGGATAGCTTCTCGTACGCCAACCAGCTCGGCGCGCGCCAGGGTGCGGGAGCCGTCTACCTCAATGCTCATCACCCCGACATCATGCGCTTTCTCGATACCAAGCGTGAAAATGCCGACGAAAAGATCCGCATCAAGACGCTGTCGCTTGGCGTCGTTGTCCCCGATATCACCTTCGAACTCGCCAAGAATAACGAGGACATGTACCTGTTCTCGCCCTACGACGTCGAACGCGTCTATGGCGTCGCCTTCAGCGAGATCTCGGTCACCGAGAAATACCGCGAGATGGTGGCCGACAGCCGCATCAAGAAAAAAAAGATCAAGGCGCGTGATTTTTTCCAGGTCATCGCCGAGATCCAGTTCGAGAGCGGTTACCCCTATATCATGTTCGAAGACACGGTGAACAAGGCGAACCCGATCGCCGGGCGGATCACCATGAGCAATCTGTGCTCGGAGATCCTGCAGGTCAGCGATGCCAGCACCTATGATGCCGATCTATCCTACGACCACATGGGCAAGGATATCTCCTGCAATCTCGGCTCGCTGAACATCGCTGCGACCATGGATTCGGCTGATTTCGGAAAGACGATCGAGACCTCGATCCGGGCGCTGACGGCCGTTTCCGACATGAGCAATATCACCTCGGTTCCATCGGTCGCCAAGGGCAATGCAGACAGCCACGCGATCGGTCTCGGCCAGATGAACCTGCACGGCTATCTCGCCCGCGAACGCATCTACTACGGCTCCGAAGAGGGCGTCGATTTCACGAACATCTACTTCTACACCGTAACCTATCATGCCATCCGCGCTTCGAACCGGCTCGCGGTCGAGCGTGGCCAGAGCTTCAAGGGTTTCGAGAACTCGAAATACGCCTCAGGCGAATATTTCGACAAATACACCGAAGCCGAATGGACGCCGGCAACCGCGCGCGTCGCCGAACTGTTCGAGACGGCGGGCATCCACATCCCGACGCAGGACGACTGGCTGGAGCTGAAGAAGGCGGTCATGGAAGGCGGCCTTTATAACCAGAACCTGCAGGCCGTGCCACCCACGGGCTCGATCTCCTACATCAACCACTCCACCTCCTCGATCCATCCGATCGTCTCCAAGATCGAAATTCGCAAGGAAGGCAAGATCGGCCGCGTCTACTACCCAGCCGCCTTCATGACCAACGACAATCTCGACTATTACCAGGATGCCTACGAGATCGGCCCGGAGAAGATCATCGACACCTATGCGGCGGCCACCCAGCACGTCGACCAGGGCCTGTCGCTGACGCTGTTCTTCCGCGACACCGCGACGACGCGCGATATCAACAAGGCGCAGATCTATGCGTGGAAGAAGGGCGTCAAGACCATCTACTACATCCGCCTTCGCCAGATGGCGCTGACCGGCACGGAAGTGCAGGGCTGCGTCTCCTGCGCCCTTTGATCTCAGGTGACCAAGATGAACATTCAAGTGAAGACCAAAACCCCGAAGGTCGCCGCGGCCGTACGCGCCATCAACTGGAACCGCATCGAGGATGACAAGGATCTCGAGGTCTGGAACCGCCTCACCGGCAATTTCTGGCTACCGGAGAAAGTCCCGCTGTCTAACGACATCCCATCTTGGGCGACGCTGAGACCGGAAGAGCAGCAACTGACCATCCGCGTCTTCACCGGATTGACGCTGCTCGATACGATCCAGAACGGTGTCGGCTCAGTAAAGTTGATGGCAGATGCAGCAACGCCGCATGAGGAGGCGGTGCTTTCCAACATCTCCTTCATGGAGGCGGTGCACGCGCGCTCCTATTCGTCGATCTTCTCGACGCTGTGCTCGACGCCCGATGTCGACGATGCCTATCGCTGGTCGGAGGAGAACGAGTTCCTGCAGCGGAAGTCGGCGCTGATCATGGAGCAATACGCTTCCGATGATCCGCTGAAGAAGAAGGTCGCGAGCGTCTTCCTGGAAAGTTTCCTGTTCTATTCCGGCTTCTATCTGCCGATGTACTGGTCGAGCCGCGCCAAGCTGACGAACACCGCCGACATGATCCGCCTCATCATCCGCGACGAAGCCGTGCATGGCTACTATATCGGTTACAAGTTCCAGCGGGCAGTCGAGCGTTTGCCGGAAACGCGGCGCCAGGAGATCAAGGACTTCGCCTTCGATCTGCTGCTCGAGCTCTACGACAACGAGGCGAAATATACCGAGGCACTCTATGACGGCGTTGGCCTGACCGAGGACGTCAAGAAGTTCCTGCATTACAATGCGAACAAGGCGCTGATGAATCTCGGCTACGAGGCATTGTTCCCTGCGGAAGCGTGCAAGGTCAATCCGGCTATCCTCTCGGCGCTCTCGCCCAACGCCGACGAGAACCACGACTTCTTCTCCGGCTCTGGCTCGTCCTATGTCATCGGCAAAGCTGTGGCTACCGAAGACGAAGATTGGGATTTCTAATCTCAGTGTTGTGGCGGTCCGGATCCTTTGCACCGAACCGCCCGAAGTTTTCCCCGCCACCATGGGGTGTGCATCCGTTCTCGCAGTTCGCGAAATGACCGATCAAGATCACAGGCGCGCCTGAACCGGTTCGCCTATTCCTTATTATGTGCGGCTAAAAACTACGAACGCCCTGTGAGCAGCCGAAAAGGAGAGCATGGTGACCATAAGTCACCACGGCTCATATTCGTGCTTATGCTCACCTCCGCATAAGCACGAATTCCATCCCTGGCCGGCTCATTGAGCCGGCATTTTCCTCTCTTTGATGCCGCTTGCGCGCGGCAGGCGGCAAGGGAAGCTGCGCCGCTGCTGGCATGTCATCAGGAGTGGGTGCAAATCTGCAGATTGCCAGCCGCGCCCTTGCCCCCTTTGCTCTTCGCGGCCGCCGGAAACGGTCCCGCAAATTGCGGGAGACATGAATCTGGAGAGAAGGGCGGCGCCAAAAGCGCCGGGAAAATAATGGAGAAAGAAAAACTGGAAGAACTTCGGGACCGTGTCCCGTGCGCAGCCGTGTTGGAACAGGCCGGCTTTGCCATCGATGTCAAGGAAAGCACCCGCAAGGCCGTGAAATACCGGCGCGGTGCGGAAATCGTCATCGTCATCCATGGGGGCCGGGGATGGTTCGATCCACTGTCCGACGCGAAAGGCGATGTCTTCGGTCTGGCGGAGCATCTGGAGGGCGTCGCCTTCGTCGAGGCGCTGGACCGGGTGGCCACCCTTGTCGGCGTCATCGTCAGGGATCCTGTCTGGTCTCGTCCAGCCGGAAAGCCGGCTTACAGCACTTCCGTCTCCGAACGCTGGGCAATACGACGTCGGCCGTGGCAGGGATCGATGACCTGGCGCTATCTGCGCACCGAGCGCTGCCTTCCGGCAACGATCATCCGGGAGGCCATCCAAAGTGATGTCCTTCGGGAAGGCCCTTACGGCAGCATGTGGGCAGCGCATGTCGATGATGATGGCGTTGTCTCCGGGTGGGAGGAGCGCGGCCCCGATTGGCGCGGCTTTTCGACAGGCGGTTCCAAAATCCTGTTTCGCCTTGGCTCTCCTGACGCGACGCGTCTTTGCGTCACCGAGGCCGCTATCGACGCCATGAGCCTTGCGGCATTCGAGGGGCTGCGTGAGAGCAGCCTCTATCTCAGCACCGGCGGTGGGTGGTCACCGATGACGGGCGCCGCGGTCCGCAAGCTGGCAGCACGTCCGGGTGCTGTATTGTTGGCGGCCACCGACGCCAATAGCCAGGGCGAGACCTTTGCCGGCCGCCTCCGTGACATCGCTGATGAGGTGGGCTGTGACTGGTTGCGCCTGAAGCCACCGGCCGAGGACTGGAATGAAGCGCTGAAGGCGCGGGACGAAGAAAATCGGGAAAGGAAAACAAGGGCAGGGGGAAGAGGCCTGCCGCATGCCCGCCGGCCGCGCGTCAAGGGTGAAGCTTCGCCCGCTTAAGAGCGGCCCTTGACCCGCCCGGACGGAGAGGCGGCTTGAGGGGAGGGGTCAAGAAGGACTGAAGAGGATGGTGAGCCGGCAGGCAGCACCGCGCTTCGGTCCGGACAGGGCCAAAGGAGCCGCCAATGAACACCCCTTCCGCAATCCGCAAAGTCTACCAGGGCATCGCCGAGCGTCATCAGATGTTCCGAATGTTCGACCGGCATGCACAGCGCCCTCACCGTTTCGACGGTGGTGCGAGCGCGCTTTACGCTGGCGAGTGGTTTGAAATTACCGAGCGTGAACATGATTACATGTTCGAGATCCTCCCGCCGCTTTGGATCCGTGGCTCGATGTTCGCCATGCGCGAATTCCTGACCGGATCCGTCACATCGGTATTCTTCGCGCTGCGGATCGACGGGGTCATCCGTCACTTCCATGGATATTGCGATCTCTCCGACCGCGGGTCGGTGGAGGACATGCGGCTGGCGATCATCGAGCGCGAAACGCGCCCTGTGCGCGCGATGACGCGGGACGAGCGCCTCGAGCACATCTGGAGCGCCACGGCGGACGCCTATCACGGCTACTCCGATGACACTGCCGCGCAGTATCTGCCGGGTCAGCGCGTCATCGCTCTCTACACAGGGGCTGGATCTGCCAGGTTAAAGCTTCTCGAAGACCTGACCGACGACGAGATCGCCACCAAACTGCCCGTCCAACTGCGCAATCTTCCCGCCGCGGCGGTCGCAGCGTGAGGAGGCGCTTTCCATGCTTTCGTTTCCGATTGAATCCGTGCGGGCGGTGATCGCTCGCGGTCGCGCTGACGCGGAAGCCAATGGCGGCTTTCGCAATCCCGACTTTGGCCTTCATCCCGGGCGCGACGAAGGGGCAGGTCTATGGCTGGTCGGTGACCACGGTGTCTACTTGTGCTCGAACGGCAAATTGCCGGATGGCGAAAAGCCGTTCGTCGCTTACGCACTCGAATGCGATCCTCGCACGAACGACGACTGGTTCGAGGTCAAACGCAAGACCTTTGGGGGAGATGACGGTGTCGAATTCATCGATGCCGAGCAACTGGAGGCGATGATCGCTGCCACCCCCAATGCCAGGCATCTCGGCATCACCTTCGACGAGGACTCGATGGAACTCTTCATCATCGAGTGGGCCTAACGTTCCTGCTCGCGGCGGGATCTTCAAAATCAATCAGCGTCCGTTCGCCCATAACTCCATCGGCGGAACGATGACGCGCGGCTCTACAAGGAGATTTTATCGTGAGCAACGACCCCTTCACGCTCGACATGTTCGGTAACACCGCACTCTCTTCCAGGCTCGGGCTTGGCGTGACTGCTTTCGGCGAGTTCTCGCCTGCGGCCGCTAATGACGACGATCCGGAACCCACGCCGCCGGCGCCGCCACCTGCCATGCCGGTCGCTGCCACCCCCATCCGGCGCACCGGCCTTCGGGCAAACTTCTATCTCGAGGGTGACTGCGGCTTACCGTCGTCCTGGAAGGATCGAGCGCGCGCCAATGTTGCGGCCATCCTCATCGCCAATAACATCTCCAAGCAGGACCGCCCGGCAACGCCCAAGGAGCAAGCGCAGCTGATCGGCTTCACCGGCTTCGGCGCCTGCGAACTCGCCAACGGCATGTTCCGCCGACCGGGCGAGCTCGATTTCCGGCAGGGCTGGGATGATCTCGGCTCTTCGCTAGAAAGCGCGGTTTCGGAAGTTGATTACGCCTCACTCGCACGCTGCACTCAGTATGCGCATTTCATGCCGGAGTTCATCGTCAAGGCGATCTGGGCCGGCATCCGGAGCTTGGCTGGCGCGGCGGCCGCGTGCTGGAGCCGGGCATCGGCACGGGCGTCTTCCCGGCGTTGTCGCCGGAGCGCTACCGCGATGCGACTTATGTCACCGGCATCGAGCTCGATCCGGTCACCGCGCGGATCGTCAAGCTGTTGCAACCAAAGGCACGCATCATCAATGGCGATTTCGCCCGCACCGATCTCGCGGCGATCTACGATCTCGCCGTCGGCAACCCTCCCTTCTCCGATCGTACCGTCCGCTCTGATCGCGCCTATCGGTCGCTCGGCCTGCGTCTGCACGACTATTTCATCGCCCGGTCGATCGACCTGTTAAAGCCTGGGGCGCTGGCCGCCCTCGTCACATCGTATGGAACGATGGATAAGGCCGATACGGCGGCGCGCGAGCACATCGCAAAGTCCGCAGACTTGGTCGCGGCGATCCGGTTGCTTGAAGGCAGCTTTCGCCGGGATGCCGGCACGGATGTTGTCGTCGACATCCTGTTCTTCCGCAAGCGGAAGGCCGGTGAGCCGGGGCAATCAGATGTGGCTCGAGGTTGACGAGGTTCGCCTCGCGACGGAGGACGAAGGAGCCCACCGCGTCAACAGGTGGTTTGCCCGGCACCCTAACTTCGTTCTCGGAACCCACGCGCTGACCTCCGGACCATTCGGAGAAACCTACACCTGCCGACCTCGGGATGGAGAAGATCTTGAGGCTTCCCTTGCCGCAGCGGTCGATCTCCTGCCGGCCGATCTCTATGACGGCGAGCCGACGCCCATCGATATCGATCTGGAGGACGAACTCGGAGAGATCGTCGATCTGCAGCCAAGAAACAGCGCTATCCGTGAGGGCAGCTTTTTCCTCGCCCGTTCTAAGGGGCTATGCAGATGCTCGATGGGGCGGCCGTACCTGTCACCATGCGCAAGGGTCGCTCGGGCGATAGGATTTCTGAGAAGCATATCCGGATCATCACCAAGCTGATCCCGATCCGTGACGCCGTGCGCGAGGTGCTGAAGGCCCAGGAAACCGACCGGCCATGGCGCGATCTTCAGGCCGCCTACGCATTGCCTGGTCAAGCTTTGTGCGCGACTTCGGGCCGATCAACCATACGGCCGGCTCGATCCAGGAGGATGTGGAGACGGGCGAGGTCAAGGAGACTCATCGCCAGCCGAATCTCGCACCCTTCCGCGACGATCCAGAGTGCTGGCTCGTCGCATCGATCGAGGACTATGATCTGGAGACCGACAGGACCAAGCCAGGTCCGATTTTTTCCGAACGTGTGATTGCTCCGCCCGCGGCGCCGACCATCGCTTCGCCTGCAGACGCGCTGGCTCTCGTCCTGAATGAGCGCGGCTGCGTCGATATCGATCACATCGCCGAGCTGCTCCGTAGCGATCCTGTGACTGTGCTCGATGAGCTGGGTGATGAAGTATTCCGCGATCCTGCCGATGGATCCTGGCAAACCGCCGATGCCTACCTCTCCGGAGCCGTCCGCACCAAGCTCGCCGCAGCACAAGCGGCAGCCGAGCTCGCTACGGCCTATGAGCGCAACGTGCGGGCGCTTCAGGATGTGCAGCCTGCCGGAGGCCGACGCTCTTACACCGGAACTGAGGATATTCCTCAGGATATCCACCAAGTCGCAGTGGGACAGGACGTTTGATTGCGGTTCTCGGCGTTCAGCCAGCGCACGACCGAAGAGTTGAACGGTCGGATTTCCAAGATTGCTGCAGATTTGACCGAGGACCAAAAAACTGGCCAGACATACTATAGTGTTCGAGTGTTCGTTCCCGATACCGAATGGGCAAGACTTGGTGAACTCGCGCCACTCGCGGGAATGCCGGTGGAAGCGTTCGTACAAACCGGTGAGCGTACGGCGCTCGCTTATCTCGCCAAGCCGATCACTGACCAGGTGGCGCTTGCATTTCGAGAGGAATGAATCGACATTGGCCCAGCCATGCGGCGCTGCGATGACAGCGGCTATGATTGGGCGGAGGGATCAGACGTCGTCAAAGGCATCAGTTGGGCTCTTTGAAACGAACTCCAACCCCGCCACCTTCGCTGGAAAGAAACAGGACCCCGGCATTTTCCAATGTCATTCGAATCAGCTTCAGGTTAGCGGCTGTGATGGAGGGCACTCCATTCTCGGCTTCGGCACGTCGTATCGTTGAAAGTCCCACACTCGCTGTCTCGGCAAGATCTTCTGCCGACCATTTAAGAAGCGCTCTCGCCGCTCGTATCTGAGCCCCGGTGATCTCGCTCATATTTTCCAATTTCTCATTGAAACATTTTCGTTCATATGCAACATTTAGGTTCAAGCGGCCGCATCGGTGTTTTCGCCACCGCATGCGGCCTGCCAAAACCTAAGCTGTCAGGAGCTCGGATCATGGCTGATTCCGACAATAGCAGAACTTTATCAACCGTCACGCTGACTTGCCGTCTTTCTTCACTCTTCTCATAGCGGGGTAAACGTGGAACTCCGCCAACTATCCCTTTTCAGAGCCGTTGCCGAGGAGCTGCACTTTGGCCGGGCGGCGATCAAGATGAACATCGCCCAGCCGGCGCTCAGCAACCATGTCATGGCGCTTGAACGGGAGCTTGGTTGTCCCTTGTTCATCCGGTCGACGAGACGCGTCGAGCTGACAAGGGCAGGGGAGACGTTCTATGACCGCGCCGTCCGCATCCTCAGCGAGATGGAGCTGACGACCGAGCTGACGCGCGCCGCCGGCGGCAGCCGCATTCGCCAGATCAAGATCGGTACCGTCTATCCAGCCACCATGGGCATGTTGCCCCTGTTTCTTGGCAAGATCGCCCGCAAGTTTCCCGACGTCCACATTCACATTGTTTCAGGCAACACCGGGGACATTATACGCGGGCTGGAGACCGGACAACTGAACCTCGGCTTCATCAGGCCGGTCGAGAACATCGGATCGCTGCGCTTCTTCTCGGTTGCCCATGAACGCTATCTGCTGGCGGTTTCGAAGAGCAATCCTCTGGCATCACTCAACGAGATCTCGATCGAGGACCTGCGCGATCAGAAGATCATTGCCTTCAACCGGCAGAACCTCTCCTACACCGAACGGTACTTCAACGGGAAGTTCGAGGAACACGATCTTACCAAGAACGTCGCCTATAGCTGTGATGACACCTATTCGCTCGTCTCTCTCGTCTCCGCCGGTCTGGGCATCGGCTTCGCACCGGAATGGACGACCGATATCCCGAACCGCAGCTTCGTGCTCAAGAAGGTGAGGGGGATCGACTTCAAGATCGGGCTTGGCATTGCATGGTCGAAGGAGGACCCGACCGCGTCGCGTGATGATATTGTCGAGATCGCGAAATCGATGGTGCGGCGGGGGTGATGTTGCCTTCACTTCACCGGCAGAATGCAAAACTGCATTGGAAATGCGATCGCATGTATGCCCATAAATGTCAGCGGTAGCGCCTTCACGGTATGCGCCGTCCACGCCCCATTAATTTTACAGTTTCCGCTATTGGGTAGTGCTGGCTTAGGATTGGATGTGAGCTCACCGGATAGTATCTGACGAGCTCATTGTGAGGCTTTGATGCGGGCGGCGTATGCCCATGGCATCAGGGCGTCGATGTCCTTGGCGAGGTGACCGTTTGCGAGACGGGTGAAGAGATCGCAAAGATAGGCGTAGGGTTCAACGCCGTTCATTTTGCACGTGCCGATGAGACTGGCAAACCGAGCCCAATTGCGGCCCCCTTCGTCGTGCCCCGCAAAGAGCGCATTGCGGCGGTTCATTTTCGGTCGGCGGATGGCGTTTTCCACCAGGTTGGAGTCAATATCGACGTGGCCGTCGTGCAGGAACATCCGGAAGCCGTCCTGTCGCGTTCGCATATAGGCCAGGGCTTTTCCGAGATCAGACTTTCGTGAGACGCGCTTGGCTTGCGCTGCCAGCCAGGTGAAGAACTTGTCCACCAGCGGAAGGGACAGGTCCTGTCGAACTGCCCGGCGATGTTCGGGATCTGAGCCCCGGATACTGTCTTCGATCTTGTAGAGCGCGGCGATCTGCACCAGCGCCTCGTCGACGATGGGTGATCCGCTCTTTGGCGTAGCCTTGATTAGCTTTCTGCGTCCGTGCGCCCAACAGAATGCCAGCTTCAAGGGATCGCCACCCATCCGGTCCGACGTGGCGAGGTGAGAGTAACAGCCGTAGGCATCAACCTGGATTGTGCCGTTGAACCCGTTGAGGATTTCAGCGGCATATTCACCTTTACGCCCAGGTCGATAATGGAACACCACGCCTGGGGGCGCTGATCCGTTCCAGCCGCGATCGTCACGCAACACGGCCCATAGGTAACCGGTCTTCGTCCTGCCTCGCCCAGGATCCAACAGCGGAGCCGTGGTCTCATCGACATAGAGCCGCGTGCTTTCCCACAGCAGCCGTTTTGCCATGTGGTCGACCACCGGTGCGATTTCACTGCCCGTGCGCCCCATCCAATCGGAAAGGACCGTGCGGTCTATCGGCACCCCGTGTCGCGCCATGACCTCGGCCTGCCGGTTGAGCGGCATATGTTCGGAATGCTTGGAGACGGCAATCTCAGCCAGAAGGGCTTCCGTCGGCGAGCTCCCTTCCAGCAGATGCGCTGGCGCTCTGGCCTGGATGACGCCCGTTCGACCCTTGGGGCAGGCGTATTTCGGGCGGATCGTGACGATCACCTCGTAGCGTGCCGGTAACCGGTCAAGCCGTTCCGTCCGATCTTCGCCGATCCGCACCATATTGCCGCAACCGCAGGGAAACGATGCTGTCGGGCTCGATCACTCTCTCGACTCGCGGCAGGTATTCGGGCAGCGCACGGGCCTTACGCTCTTTGCGAGGAGCGGCCTTGTCCGGATCGGAGGCGCTGGCTTCGATCTTTTTCTCGACGGCGGCGATCCGCGCCTGTGTTTCGGCCATCGCCGTTTCAAGGTCTTCCAGCGCAAGTTCCATCTGCGCCGGATCGAGCTTTTCCGATTTCGGCGCGAAAGCTCAACTGTGGACAATATTCCCTCGGCAAGGTGCCATACACTCTATCCGCCGGTTTTTGCGTGAAGCGATCTCTGTCTTGAGCCGACCAGCTATTGCGTAAATGACTGGCCTGTCTTTACGAACTTGACGAACTTATCCATCTTTTCCATATAGGTACTTCCGCATAAAACGGCCAGCTGCTCGGACTCGATGGCGCCAAGCGGGGGTATCGCTTCCCTGATTGGCAGCTCGATTCAGATGGCAAGCCATTTGCTGCACTCCCTAACCTTCACGAGATGCTCGGTGGAGCCTGGGCAGTTTATCGCTTCCTGGTCCAGCCGCATGGTGAACTAGATGGTCTGACGGGTCGTGAAGCTCTGGAGCGCGGACGAACCAAACAGGCGATCGCGGCAGCGGAGAGCATTGGGCGAGATTTCCGGTAAATGGGAAATGCACTACCACCCGCCAGCTTCGAAACAGCAGATCTGCATTTACATGTTGTTACGCCTCGCTCACAGTTTGGCCGCATCTACCTCGCTAGGTACCCTGATCCGCTCGGCTTCGGAAAGACGCCAAGCCGCTTCAGCGACCCGCGTCGCCGAAAGCCAGGCAATCGCTTTGGCGTGCTCTATATTGGCCACACCGTCAAGGTCTGCTTTCTGGAAGCCTTGCTACGGGATCAGCGCGACGGCTTGATCGGTGACCTGCCAATTGCTGTGTCAGAGTTGCGTGACCGACAGTTTGCGCAGATCGAGGTGATTTCCCACTTACGATGGTTGACTTGCGTGGCGGCGACGGCGCGATCAAGATGGGTGCACCGACGGATGTGGCAAAATCCTCCAAACAATCCTTCCTCGCGAGTGGGCTGTTGCATTCCGTGGACATCGAGATCAGGTCGACGGAATCATTTATCCCTCGAGGTTAAACGGGCATACGAATCTGGCGGTGTTCGATCGTTCCATCGGCAAGCTGAAGATTGTCGGCGCGACAAGGTTGATACGGGCGCCGGGGCTCGCGAATGTCCTCGATGACCTGAGGGTTGCGATTGTCGGCACATGATCCAACCCTCGTTCAGCGTTACGAGATAGGTTATTTCTGACCGCCGATCCTCGTCAGATCTATCCTGATACCCGCCGTTCCGATGTCCTTTGGGTTTAAGGGCTCGGCCTCGCTTTCAGCCGGCGCGGCGTCGGCAGGCTCCGGCTCCGCCGCCTTCGCGTTGTCATTCGTTTCAGCGATGGCGCCTGGATCATCAGACTGAAACACGCTTTGACTCTCGAACTGGCCTGTTTTCCAGGCGTAGACCGCATCGTCGAAGATTTGCGGAAAGACCTCTGCGCTCGTGGGGTTGCCATACCATTTCTTTACGATCCGAAGAATCTTGGCGAACATTGAAGATCCCTTGCGGAGGTTCGCGCAGGGCTCGAATAGATCGGAACTCATCTCGGAGGCATCTTTGACGCCGAGACCGGCCGGAAATTGCGTCAGTCCTACCCGGACCACCGCCTGTCCGGCATACTCACGAACGACGCTCATGGCTTCATCAGGGGTGTTCGGCTTGGGAACGAGGATTAGACGACCGCCCAATTTGACGGTAACGGCAAGTGGGTCTCCAGAACCGACCGCAGACACGAACTGCTCGACAATAGCAGTCTTGAGCGCTGGATCCGCGCACTGTTTGATAAAGGCAGGGTCCATGTTGATCGCTCCGAAGATCAGGTGTTGAAAGACATCACGAGAGGTATGCCGAGCGCTGACCGGCAATCGCCGCCACGGTCTTAATGAGCGGACCAAACCCGCCCGGGCATAGGCCCGCGCGAAGGTAGCCTCTCTTAAAACCCTCCGAGACAGTTTCGGTCTCAGGCGGGCAAACGAACACCATGTCGCCGACGTGAACCGGACGATCGAGGCGTGCGACACGCCAGAGACCGGGTGGCTCGCTGGGCGTGGTGTTGATCCGCAGGCCGCCGACGACCCCGCCGATGACCACCGCAAGGGCGGCACCACATGAGGCAGCGATCAGGGCGAGGGCAGGGCGCCTTTGGCGCGCTATGGCAGGGGTGGGATTTTCTTGAGACGTCATTTCAGCGACAACCCTTTCGTCTGGGTTTGGCGCATGCTCTCGGCATGCTTGAGCGCCACCGCTGTCCGTTCATGCGCGGCCAGTTGCTGGACGGTACGGATCGTGTCCCAGGCGGAACGTAGTTCATTCTTCTGGGCCGGCTGCATTCCCGCCGACGCCGCCTCGAACGCCTTCCCGTCCGCGGTCGTTGCCGCGAGGGGCAGGAAGGTTCTTTCTCCGAAGCGCTCCGACACCGCCTTGGCGAAGCCTTCGAGCTCGGCCTTCACTTGTCTGTCGGCCAGGGCAAACTCGAGACCGGCGGGGATGTCATTTCGATCGATCGCATCGCGCACGCGTTCAAGCACCTGCTTTGCCGATGCGGAGAGGGCAGGGATATCGAGCGAGAGCTTGGTGCGGACCGCGCGTTCCTCGTCCTCATGGCGGCTGGTAGCCTCCGCGCGTTGCGCGATGAAGCCCCGCAGATCACGGGCAAGGGCTGGCGCATTGAGGATTGCTGTATCGCGCGCCTGCTTCTCGGTGCTGCCCGCGAACAGGCCAGTCTTGCCCTTCAGCACGCCAAAGCTCTCCGGCCGTTCGGCAATCCGCATAAGCGTCGTTGCCGCCAATGTCCCGTTCGTCAGCATGGCGTCGACATTGACGGCCTTGAAGGCGGCCTGAGGATCCGCAAAGACGTAGTGGAAGCGAGTCGAAACCTCTTGCCAGCGGTCCTTCAGGACGGGGTCGGCCGAGAGCCTGTCTTCGACCGCCTGAGCGATCGATCGCGGGAAGGTCGTCGTACCAGAGACCATGGGTTTTGCCTCCCTGATCGCGGACGGTGCCGATGCGCTCGACTTCACTCCGCCAAGGCCGAGCCTTGCCGCAATCGCGCCGAGGCGTGCGCCAAGCTCTGCGAGCCTCGACGATTGACGGACGGTCCATTGCAGCCGGTCGTGCGCGATCGTGCGGGCGACATTCATGAGATGGAGGCCACGTGCCTCGGCAAATCGCAGCGCCGCGCGATAATGCGAGGCGTCCTGATAATCGAGCGTTGTTTCCTTCGATCCGGCCCGCGAGAGCCGTTCATGGAGGCGTGCCATCGCCAGCTCCTCGATCGGCACGACCTTCCAGGAGTTCCGGGCGACCTCCTTGCCATTTGGAAGCGTGACGCGCTGCGATCCGACGTGCTTGAGGCCAATGCGATCACCGATCTCGGCTTTCGCTTCATTCATCGCCCGCGCGAGATCGACACCCCAGATGGTGCGCTCCTGGTCATCGGCATGGCCGAGCGTCACATAGTAGCTGTCCCGGTTGCCTGGCTTGTGATCGTAAGGCGCCATGCCATGGGCGATCAGCACGCCGCCGCGCCGTTGCGCGAAGTCTTCCAGGCCGACATACAGTTCGGCCGTCTCGCGGTGGCGGGTCATGGCGACATAGGAGAGATGTCGGTCCAGCGTGCTCGACGCCAGCACCTTGACGCGATCGACGGTGGCGCCCTGGCTCTTGTGGACGGTGGTGGCGTAACCATGATCGACATTGGTGTAGAAACGCTGCTCCACCACGACTTGGCGTCTATCTCCGCCAATGCCGATCTCGGCCACGATCTGTCCTGGCTGGGCCTCGACGACCCGCGCCAACATGCCGTTCTTGACGCCGAGAGACCCTTCATTCTTCAGGAAGACAATCTGATCGCCGGCCGCGAAGTGCCTCGTGCCGTCTTGCGTCCTGAACGCATCACCGGCCTCGATCACGCCTCGCTCGACCAGCTTGCCGCGCGCCATCTCGTTCAACAGCCGCACATCGACGCGGCGATGGGCGAGGATCAGGGTCGCCTTGGCCGGATCGTATTCGCGGTCCCAGTCAGCGATCAGGGAAGCGATAGCCTCGCCCCTGGTCCAGGCGGTCCGAACCATATCGCGATCCGCATAAGCGTCGAGCGCCGCCGAGACGTTTCCGCGCGCCAGATCGAGCGAGGCATCGCGCATCCATTGTTCGCGCTGACGGTAGATTGTCTCGAGTTCGGCATAGCCGATCCGCTCGGCAATGGCGCGGAAGGCGGCCCCGGCCTCGATCGGCTGAAGCTGCTCGGGATCGCCGACCAGGACGAGCTTCGCGCCTGATGTCGTCACCGCTTCGACAAAGCGCGCCATCTGTCGGGAGGAGACCATGCCGGCTTCGTCGAGGACGAAGATGGTCTTGTCATCAAGCCGGTCTCGCTGCTGATCCCACCGCAGCTCCCAGGCCGAAAGCGTGCGCGAGACCATCCCCGCTTCTTTCTCCAGACCATCGGCCGCCTTGCCCGCCAGCGCCCCGCCGACCACCCGATATCCGGCAGCCTCCCAGGCTTCGCGCGCCGCCTTCATCATCGTCGTCTTGCCAGCGCCGGCACGCCCGATCACGGCGGCGATCCGCTCCGGACCAGTGACATGTTCGATCGCCCTCTTCTGCTCATCCGACAGGCGGTCATGCCGGGAAAAGACACCGTTAAGGACCGCTGGCTTGACGGCGTGAGAGAATCGCCGCGACAACCAGATCGACTGATTGGCCATCTGGGATTCAACGCGGATCAGCTCCCGTGTCGTGTACTTCGCCGCTGCCCTGACACCGGTGACAAGATCCATATGCTCACGTTCGAGCCGGAGCGTCCGTGGGCTCTGGAGGATCCGCGCCATCAGGTTCTGGAAGAGGGCAGCATCGTCGATATAGCGATAGAGGATCTTCGCGACATCGCGTTCCTCGAAGACACTCTTCTCGCGGGTGATGAGGTCGAGCACGATCTCCGGATCGCGCTGGATCCGCCGGGCGTTCTCCTTTCGGCGTTCTTCCTGCAGCTCCAGCCGCTCGAGCGCGACCTTCTCCTCGGCTCCCTCAGCTTTCCTCTCGATCGCCTTGGTCCCGACGCCGAGATGGATGGTCGGTGTCAGCTCGATCCCTTGCCTCTCGAAGGAGCGTCCATCGATACGAATATCGAGACCGGCGAGCGCCAGATGCTGGTTCTGGAGCGCGAACCATCCGTCGCGAAAGGCGTTGAAGTCGTCGGCGCCACCGGCCCAAAGCTCATAGACGATCTTGCCGGCATCGTTACGGAGAGGATCGCCCTCAGCTCCCAAGACCGCGACCTTCTTGGCGCCGAACCCGTCCTCGGTCAGCGGCCGCAAGGTGGTCATCAGATGGATGTGCGGATTGCCGGGAGCATCGTGAAACACCCAGTCGGCGACCATGCCCCTGGCGGTAATATGCCGTTCGACGAAGTCGCGGACGAGGGCGATGTTCTGATTGGCGTTGAGTTCCATCGGCAGGGCGATGGTCACATCCTTGGCAAGCTGCGCATCGCCGCGCTTCTCGAAGGCCTCGACCTTGTTCCAGAAGGTCTCCGAGGCGCCGGACACCGAACGATCGGCGATCATCTCCCGCAGCCATTGCGGCGCGTCCTCGGGAACGGCGAACTCCTCATGCAGCAGCCCTTGCTTGCGGGAATAGTCGATCGTCCTGGCTTCCCGCTCGAATTCAATCTTGGCGCAATGCCGGTAGGCCGCCGACAGCACGGCGCTGCGGCCGGAGCCGCGGGCAACGATGCTGACTGAGAAATGCGGGACCGCCAACGACAACGAGCTCCTAGGATCGAACAAGATCAGACCGTTCGTCGGGAGCGGAGGGCCCGCCGAGGCCCAAAAGCAAGGCGTCGCGTCAGCGACGTATAATTGCGCCCTTGGATCCGCTCCTTCGGAACGGCGGGATCATTCGCCAAAAGCTGGCGCCTTGGCGAGGTGCAACATTGCACCTTTCCATCGGGAGAAAATTCGGGGCAAGGTTCGGGTTCATCGGAGTGAAAGCCACGAGGAAGCGACGCCCATGAAGAAGCCAATCGCCAAGATCCGGGAAGAGATCGCTCGCCTGCAGGAGCAACTCAAGCTGGCCGAAACGACGCGCGTGAAAAGATCGAACTCGGCGGTCTGATCGTCAAGGCGGGCCTGCGCTACGAAAAGCGCGCGCTCTTGCTCGGGCTGCTGATCGATGCCTCCCAGCGGATCAAGGCTGACGAGGCGGAGCGAACCCGCCTGAGTGAACTCGGTGCGAAGGCGTTTTCCGATGACGCCTAGGAAGTTTTTGGTCGCGAGCATTCCGGCCGTTGCCATGATCGCTGTTTGCTTGATCCTGCCCGGCATCGAACGGTGGCTCTCGACATTCGCAACGACCGACCAGGCAAAGCTGTTCCTTGGGGGAATTGGGCTGGCATTGCCTGATCCCGTCTATTACCCAACTCGAGCGCGAGACCGTTGTCTCGGTCCGGCGAAACTCTCGAAATTAATAGGCCCGCCATGAAACTCTTGGCCTTCTCCCCTCGTACAAATTTCGAGAGGAAGCGATCGAGCAGCCGAGAGGAGAAACGAGCATGATGAAGATGACACTAGCCGCAATCGTGTCCGGCCTCTGTGCCTTCACCACGGTCAATGCCGCCGATATCGACGGCCAATGGGCGCGCGGCGATGGCAATGCGAAGGTGCGGATTGCCCCCTGCGGATCAGACATCTGCGCCACGAACACCTGGATCAAACCAGGGACGCCCAAGGAAAAGGCGGGCGACAGGCTGGTGATGACGATCAATCCGGACGCCGATGGCGTGTACGCCGGAACGGCCTTCGATCCGCAACGCAACCTAACCTACAAGCTGACCGTGACGATCAACGGAGACAAGATGACCACGAAAGGGTGCGTCGTGGCCGGGCTACTATGCAAGGGCGTTGATTGGACTCGGATCAATTGAATGCGGAGGCGCGGGCGATGAAAGTGGTGATGGAAAAATCGATCCCGGTTATTTGAAGCGAATTGCCGTCCGGGTCCTCGAATGCCAATACTCGCAAGCCACAGTCCGAAGAAGGACGCGCTTGGCCTGAGTAGCGTTCGCGCCAAGTCCGCTCGATTAGCGATTCACTTGCGACTGGACCCGTCTTTATTTTTCCAGGCAGGGCAAGAGGCCTCGGGCACCAACTATCTTCCATTGCCGTCGAGCGAAATGCTATAGCTCGCATATGAAAATCCTCATCGTCGAAGACAATAAAGAGCTCGCCGATTGGCTCGCGAAGGCTCTGCGCCAGGCACAATATGCGGTCGACATAGCCTTCGATGGCGAGGATGCGGAATTGATGTTGAAGGTCGCGCGCTACTCGGCTGTCATCCTCGACCTCTCCATCCCGAAGATCGACGGCATGACGCTTCTGAAGCGGCTCCGGCAAAGCGGCGAGAGGGTTCCCGTCATCATCCTGACGGCGAATGCCAGCCTCGACGGTCGTGTCGCGGGTCTGGATAGCGGCGCCGACGATTATCTTGCAAAGCCCTTCGAGATCGCGGAGCTGGAGGCACGCATAAGAGCGATTGTCCGGCGCGGGCAGGATCGCGCTGCGCCGGAGGTGGTGGTCGGCGATCTGGTCTTTGCCGGCGCCACGCGGCAGTTCTCGATCAAGGGCGAGCCGCTTGCGCTGACACCAAGGGAGCATGCGGTTCTCGAGCACCTCATTACCCGCGTCGGAACGACGGTCTCCAAGGCCGCCCTTTCGGAAAGCGTCTTCGGCTTCGACGACGAGGCGGACCCGAGCGCGATCGAAATCTATGTCCACCGATTGCGCAAGAAGCTTGAGGCGAGCTCGGCTCAGATCGCGACGTTGCGCGGGCTCGGATATCTGTTGCGGGACGCGTCCTAACATGCGTCGTCTGCGTGCCATGCTCGTAGCTGTCTGGGCCTTGCGGCAGAGCCTGCGAGCCCAGCTTCTGGCCTGGGTCGTCCTCACTCTGATCGGCGCCATCTGCTTCAATCTCTACGAAAGCTACCAGACGGCCGACCAGACGGCGAAGCTCGTCACCGACCGCACCCTATTGAGCTCTGCCCGGGTGATCGCGGAAGCGGTGCGGGTGGATGAGGGCGGCAATGTTGAGGCGGACATTCCGCCGGCCGCGCTTGAGATGTTCGATACCGGTTATGGAGACCAGGTTTTCTACCAGATCATCACTGCCTGGGGGAACCTGATTGGCGGCTTTCCGGACCTGCCGTTGCCGACGGTCGAACGCACCGGGCAGGATCTGGCGTTTCGCAATTCGCCCGTTCGTGCGCTGACGCTCAATCATCCTGTCGTCGGGCTTCCCGATAATGGTGCGATCTCCGTCACCGTGGCGAGCACCCATAACAGCCAGTATGCCTTGCGCAGGCGCTTGTGGTTGGATGATTTTTCCAAGCAGTTCGTGCTCGTGCTGCTTGCGGGAGCGGTCACGATCGTCGGGCTGCAGCGAGGGCTGGCGCCTGCGCTGCGGCTGCGCGATGCCGTGCGCGCCCGCGGACGCGAACGATTGGATCCTCTCTCGCCCAAGATGGTCCAGACAGAGTTTCAGCCGCTGGTACATGCCTTGAACGACCATATGGAGCGCGTTCAAAACCAGATGGCCGCACAGCGGCGATTTGTTTCGAATGCCGCCCATCAGTTGCGAACGCCGCTGGCGCTGATGTCGACGCAGGCCGGCGTCGCCGCACGGGAGACGGACGACGCCAGCCGCGAGGAGGCGCTGCAAGCCTTGCGCGGCAGCATTCGCCATGTCTCCCGTCTTGCCAGTCAGCTGCTTACGCTGTCGCGCGCCGAACCGGGCAGCCGGCGGCCGCGAAGCGAGACCATCGATCTCGCAACCACGGCCAGGGACATCGTCGCTGCGCATGCCGAGCAGGCGTTGCAGCGCGATATCGATCTCGGCCTCGAGGTTTCAGATCCCGTTCCCGTCGAGGGCGATGGGACGATGTTGCGCGAAATGCTCGTCAATCTCGTCGACAATGCCATTCGCTATACTCGCCCTGGCGGCACCGTGACGGTTTCCGTTGTCCGCCGAGGTGACGTCGCCGTGCTCGATGTCGAGGACAACGGGCCGGGTATTCCAGCGGCCGAGCGCGAACAGGTTTTTGAACGTTTCTATCGGGTGCTCGGCACCGAGGGCGAGGGCAGCGGCTTGGGGCTGGCGATCGTTCGCGAAGTGGTCGATGGCGCCGGCGGCGAGGTCGTTCTCGCCGAGGCGGACGGGGGCGGCCTCGTGGTGAGCGTGCGGCTTCCGATAGCGGTTGCGAAACAGGGCAGAGAAAAACGGGCATGAAAAAAGGTCGGACCTTTCGATCCGACCTTTAGAGAGCCTGGGAGGATGGGCGCTCTTACTGGGGGTCCATATGCTGTTGCGGACGCCATTTGGCGAGGCGGTTTTCGATGATGGTCATGATGTACTCGGCGACAAGCGTCACCACCATGACCAGCAGGATCGCGGCAAACATGCCGGCCGCATCGAAGGTGCCCTTGGCGATCGAAATCAGCTGACCGATGCCGAAGCGGGCGCCGACGAACTCGCCGACGATCGCGCCGATGATGGCGAAGCCGAACGACACGTGCAGGCTGGCGAAGATCCAGCTCATGGCCGAAGGGATCACCACCGTGCGCGTCACCTGCCAGTCGGAAGCGCCGAGGATGCGGGCATTGGCGATCATGTTGCGATCTGCTTCTCGCACACCCTGGAAGGCGTTCGCGAAGACCACGAAGAACACCATGATGAAGGCGAGCGCCACCTTCGAAGGAAGGCCGAGGCCCATGATCATGATGAAAATCGGGGCAAGGACGACACGCGGGATCGAATTGATCGCCTTGATGTAGACCGAGAAGATATCCGACAGGAAGCGGTTGCGGCCAAGGCCGATGCCGACGAAGACGCCGGTGATCGAGCCCGCGAAGAAGCCGATCAGCGCCTCTTCCATCGTGACCCAGAGATTGTACCAGAGCGAACCTTCGGTCGTGCCTTCCGTCGCCCACTCATAGAGGCGCTGAACGACGCCGCTCGGGCTTGAGTAGAAGAAGGGGTCGATCCACTGCATGTTGGAGGAAAGCTCCCACATGCCGATGACGAAAACGAGGATGGCGATCTGCCAGAAGCGAACGAGCGCGTTGCGACGCTTCATCGCCTTCATTGCGGATGCTTCGATTTCCGCATCCGATGTTCCCGGGCGGAAGAGCGCGGCGGAGCCGACGCTAAGAGTTGTATCAGCCATTGTTTCCTCCTCAGGCGGCTTCGCTTGCGCGGCGGTAGCTGGTTTCCACCTCTTCGCGCAGGTCGTCCCAGATCGTCTTGCAATAGTTGATGAAGCTCTGTTCGTAGCGGATTTCCGATACGACGCGCGGGCGCGGAAGATCGATCGTGTAGACGGATTTCACGGTGGCGGGGCCTGCCGTCAGCACGTAAACCTTGTCGGCCAACGCCACGGCTTCCTCGAGGTCGTGGGTTACGAAGATGACTGAAGCCTTCCGTTCGGCCCAGAGCTTCAGGAGTTCTTCGTGCATGACGGTGCGCGTCTGGACGTCGAGCGCCGAGAAGGGCTCGTCCATCAAGAGGATCTCCGGCTCGTTGATGAAGGTCTGCGCCAGCGAGACGCGCTTGCGCATGCCGCCGGAAAGCTGGTGCGGATAGTGATGCAGGAACTTTGACAGGCCGACGCGAGCAAGCCAGTCCTTGGCGCTCCTTTCGGCTTCCGCTTTCGACTTCCCGCGAAACAACGGTCCGGCCATGACGTTGTCGATGACGTTCTTCCAAGGGAACAGCGCATCGGTCTGGAAGGCGAAGCCGACACGGCGGTCGATGCCGGTGATCGGACCACCCATCAGGCGAACTTCGCCTGCGCTCGGGCGGGCGAGGCCGGTCACGAGGTTGAGCGTCGTCGATTTGCCACATCCGGTCGGGCCGACGACGGCGACGAACTCGCCGCGTTCAACGGTCATGTTGAAGTCGCGGAGCGCGGTCAGCGATTTTCCGGTCGGCGAGACAAAGCGGCGGCTGACATTGATCAGCTCGACGGCGGGCGTCTTGGTGTTTTCCTGTTGCATGGCGAATACCTATGCGTGCCTCTGCGGGCGTGCACGCAGTGCCCATAGCGCGCTGGCGGTCCCGCCGATCGGCGGGCCACCCGTCGCGACGGAAGTTACTTCGCGTTCTTGACGAACTCGGTCGTGTAGGTCTTGGAGAGATCGATCTGCTTGCCCTTGACGTTCTTCGAGAACTCGGACAGCACGGCCAGAACCGTCTTCGGACCATCTTCGGGCATGACGCCGTCGGGCGTGAACATGCCCTTACCTTCGTCCAGTGCCTTGATGTACCCATCCTTGTCGCCGACGTAGAAGTCCTTCGGCATCTTGTCGGCGATTTCGGCTGCCGAATGCGTGTTGATGAACTTCAGCGTCTTCACGAAGGCGTTGGCCAGTTTCTGGGTTTCTTCCTTGTGCTCGTCGACCCATGAGGTCTCGAGATAGAGCGAGGCCGCGGGGTAGGTGCCGCCGAGCGCCTGGCGCGTCGCCTCAGGCGTACGCATATCGACGAGAACCTTGGCTTCGCCGGTCTTCAGCATGCGCGAAATCGTCGGCTCGGTCGTCATGCCGGCCTGGATCTGGTCCTGCTGCATGGCGGCGATGAAGGTGCCGCCGGCGCCGACGGGAACCGTCACGACATCGCCCGGCTGCAGGCCGGCCTTGGATGCCATATAGAGGGTGAGGAAATTGGTCGAAGAGCCGAGGCCGGTAACGCCCAGCGTCTTGCCCTTGAAATCGGCCGGCGACTTGATTTCGGGATGCTTGGTCGAAACGAGCTCGACTTCACCCGGCGCCTGGCTGAACTGGACGATGGATTCGACGAATTTGCCCTTGGCCTGCAGGTCGACGCAGTGGTCGTAGAAGCCGACGACGCCCTGAACGGCGCCCGCGAGCAGCTGGTTCTCGGCATCGACGCCGGCGGCTTCGTTCAGAAGCTCGACATCAAGGCCTTCATCCTTGAAATAGCCGAGGCTTTCGGCGAGCTTGGCGGGCAGGTAGATCTGCTTTTCATAACCGCCGACCATGATGGTGATCTTGTCGGCTGCGTGCGCGGCGGGTGCACCGAAGGCTGCCGCGGCGACGATTGCAGAAAGCGCGATTCCGTTGAAAAGGTTGCGTGTCAAACGCATGAAAGTCTCCTCCGAATACAATTTGGGCGCATCGCACTTCGTCACGAACATTGTGCCTCCTCCACGATGCAGCCTTGTAGCTATCCGGTCCAAGCTTTCAACCAGCTTTCAGCGTCGCGCCGCAGGTTCAAGAAAAGAGGGCCAAAGGACTGCGATGCGATGAAGTAATCATGCAGGCATTCCTGCCGTTGCACTAGCTGGAGCGCCACCCATCGGGCAGAGCAGCGTTGAGCATCACCTATACTATTGGTCGCTCAACGGAAGATTGGTAAACAGGCCCTCTAAAGACAGGAGGGCTGCAAATGTCCATGTTATCCAAACGATTAGCCGCAAAGCTTGGCGACGATCTCGTTCTTGCCGATGGTGAAAGCATGGATCGATACCTGCGAGACTGGCATCGCGACACCGCCGGTGCGGCCGTTGCCGTGATCCGGCCTCGATCGGTAACCGACGTGGCTAACGCGGTTTTAGCATCACGCGATCTTGGCCTCGCCATCGTGCCACAGGGTGGCAACACCGGTCTCGTGCGTGGAGCGCTACCGCAATCGCCATCTGACCATGTCGTTCTAAGCCTGGAGCGGCTGAACACGATTCGCGCCATTTCTCCCGACGATTTCTCGATGACGGTGGAGGCTGGCTGCATCCTGTCCACGGCGAAGGAGTGTGCTGCTGAACACGGCATGTTCTTTCCGCTGGCACTGGGCGCGCAGGGCAGCTGCCAGATTGGCGGCAATGTCAGCACCAATGCCGGCGGGATCAATGTCCTGCGATATGGCATGACGCGCGACCTGGTGCTTGGCCTCGAGGTCGTGCTGCCGAATGGCGAGATCTGGAACGGTCTTTCGACGCTGCGCAAGGACAATCGCGGGATCGATCTCAAGCAGTTGTTCATCGGTTCGGAAGGCACGCTCGGCATCATCACGGCGGCCTCGCTGAAGCTCACACCCCTGCCGACGCAGCGTGAGACCGCGTTGCTCGCAGTAGCCTCTCTCGCCGATGCCGTTGCGCTCTATCGTTTGGCGCGCAGGGAATGCTGCGATCTAATGTCGGCGTTCGAGTTCATGCCGCCCGAGGCGTTCCCCTTGGCGCAGGCCGCCATGCCTGACCTCGTCATGCCCCTCTCCGGGGAATATGAGGCCTATGTACTGATGGAGCTCGGAGGTTCCGGGCTGGTCGATATGGCGGATCTCATGCAGCGGTTTCTCGAGTTGGGAATGGAAAAGGGCCTCATTCTCGACGGTGTCATTGCCGCCTCTGAGAGCCAGGCAAAGACCCTGTGGAGCTTTCGTGAGGGCATGGTCGAGGGACAGGTCAAGCGTGGCCGGCATCTGCGCACCGATGTGTCGGTCTCGCTCTCCAACCTCGCAGCCTTCGTGGCCGAGGCGGAGGCCGAGCTTGCAGGCGCTCTACCGTGGTGCCTGGCAATATCCTACGGACATGTCGGAGACGGGAATGTCCACCTGAATGTGTTGCCGCCGGCAGGAACGCCCGATGGCGAACGCGACACGATCATCAAGCGAGCCAAGACCATCATCAACGACGTTCTTTTCCGTTACCAGGGAAGTATAAGCGCCGAGCATGGCATCGGGCGCGAGAAAATGGACGACTTCCGTGCCGGATTGCATCCGACGCGGGTGCAGTTGCTTGCCGCTCTCAAGACGGCGATCGATCCCGATTGGCGAATGAACCCCGGCGTTCTGTTCTGACTGGATCAGATCGGCTGCATCTTACGCATGTCGCTCAGCTGACGCTTCATCTGGTTGATGCGCGTCCGCTCGCCTTCGGGCCGGCGCATGGCGACGCTGGTCGAGAGGATGTCGATGACAACAAGTGCCGCGATGCGCGATATGGTCGGCGTATACATGTTTGTGTTTTCGAGCGTTTCCACGATCAGCGCGACGTCCGAATAATGCGTCAACGGCGATTCCGAACCGGTCAGACAGATGACGACCGCGCCGTTGTCGCGCGCGATGCGGGCGATCTCGATGATCGATCGGGTGGTGCCGGTATTGGAGATGACGAAAGCGACATCGCCTTCCTTCATCATCGAGGCGACCATCAGTTGCTGGTGGGAATCGAGTTCCGCGCCACACGGTACGCCGAAAAGCGGGAACTTCTGCTGCGCATCGCGCGCAACGATGCCGGAGGCTCCAAAGCCGAAGAATACGATCGATCGGGCCGCGGCCAGAATGTCGATGGCCTTGTGAAGGGCGGTCTTGTCGAGCTTCGAGCGGGCCCAGTCGAGGCTGGTCATGGTGTAGTCGAAGATCTTCTCGGCGATCACCTCCGGCTCGTCGGTATCCAAGAGCACCGAATGCGTTGCCGGCGTGCCAAAGGCGAGGCTTTGCGCGAGGCGGAGCTTGAGATCCTGGAACCCGTTGCAGCCAACTGCGGTGGCGAAGCGAAGGACGGTCGGCTGGCTGACCTCGGCCAGCGTCGCCGTTTCGCCGACGGTCGCATTCATGATCCGGCGCGGATCGTCGAGAACGACGTCGGCGACCTTGCGATCGGATTTGCGCAATTCGGGCCGCATCGTCCTGATGACTTCGATGATGTTGCGGCCGTTGCTGCTTCTGATGTCGCTATCCATCCGGATCGCCTTTCCTGCATTTTCGACTGCGAAGGCTAGAAGTTTAAAGGTTTAAGAGCAAGATCGCGTCGTGCAGCGAAAGGCCGGCTACTCATTTTGCAAGGTGTATAAGATATCGGTCCTGGCGCGGTGCAAACCGAGACCGGTCGTCGCAGCGATCTCGGCGTCGATTGTCTCCGGCCGCTCGGTATTGAAGTCGAAGAGCCCGTAGTGATGCGCGATCAGGTCGGCAGCGCCCACACGCCGGGCAACGGTGATTGCTTCGTGAAGCGAAAAGTTCCCGGGAACGCCGTTTTGCGAAAGCGCGGCGCGTCTGCCATTGACCGGCATGAGAGCAATATCCGGCCGTAACCGGCGCACCTCGTCCTCGAGCCCGTCGAAGGGAATGCAATCGCCGGAGTGCCAGATGCATGTACCTCCCGTTCGGATGGCATAGCCGAGAAATCGGTGGTTGCCGTCCGTGTCAGTTTCCAGCGTCTCATGCGCGGCGCGCGTCGGCATGATCTCGATACCCATAGCCGGCGAGATGGGTTCGCCGGCGCGGGCGAGAATGAGCCGATCGCCTTGTACGCCCGAGCGCTCCATGGCCTGAGCCGTAGCCGCGCGGGGTGCCACTAACCTGGCGCCAGGATTGGTCGCCAGCAGCAATGGCAAGGTGCCGGGATCCATGTGGTCTGTGTGGGCATGCGTGCAAAGCACGAGATCGACGTGGAAGATCTCGTTCGGGAGCACGGGCGGCGGCATCATGCGCACATGCGGTCGCGCCGTGTTTCGGTACTTTGCGGCCAGGCTGTCGGAAAGATAGGGATCGATGACAAGCCGCATGCCGGCAATGTCGATGACGAATCCGGCCTGACCGAGCCAGTATATTTTCACTTGCCCGGTCGATGGCCGTTTCAATCGCTCGGTCAGTGGTTCTCGTATCGGCGTCTCTGTCAGCCTGGCGCGCATGGTGAGACCTCAGGCTGACAACACGGAGAGCAGGTTGTCGGCCGCTATTCGTGTGGCGCGGTCGACGCTTTCCGCGGTGAAGCCGCCGATGTGGCTCGTTGCGATCACGCGTCCATGCGCGGCCAGCTCGAGCGAAACAGGCGGCTCCTGCTCGAAGACGTCGGTGGCATAGGAGCCGATCTGCCCGAGATCGAGCGCTTCGATCAAGGCGTCCTCGTCCACCAGCCGCGCACGTGCCGTATTGACGATAACCTGTCCTTTTTTCGCCGAGAAGATACGGCCTCGATCGAGGAAGGTCGAGCCGTCGCGGGGTAGGGGGCAGTGCAGGCTCAAAATATCGGCCTCGGCAACGATGTCGTCGACCTCTGCATAGGAGAATGCGCTCGACGGAAGATCGAGATTCGGCCGCGCCGGATCGAAAGCGACGACGTGCGCGCCGAGCGCGATCACCATGCGGGCAACCTCCCGGCCGATCGCGCCGCAGCCGATGATGCCGACGGTGCGGCCATGGATTTCAGCACCGCGCAACCGTGGCCAGCCACCGGCCTTGATGCCGGCATCCGAATGCGGAATGGAACGCAGGGCGCTGAAGATCAGGCCGATCGTAAGCTCCGCCACGCCCATGGAATTGGCGCCCTCGGCGATCATCACCTTCACGCCACGCTCCCTGAGCATATCGATCGGAAGGTTGTCGACGCCCACGCCGTTGCGGCTGATGACCTTCAAGGCCGCCGCCGCTTCGATGATCCTAGGGGTGACCGGCTCGACGCCGGCAAGCCAGCCGACGCAGCCCGGCACTAGGTCGATCAATTCCTGCTCGTTCGGCATTGCGCCCGCGGTGGAATAAACGATCTCGAAGCCCTGCTCGCGCATCCGCTCGACATCGGGATGCGGTTCCTGCGTCAATGAACGCGGTGTGACGAGAATACGCTGGTTCATGCTCATCTCCCCGCGGACTGAATGGCGATCTCGGATATGCGATCGAACGAAGGACCCGAGGTCGGGATCGCGACGTCGAAGACCTCGGCGATCACCTGCGTCCAGCCGTGGATGAAATAGGTCCAGCCGTCCTCGATGCGCAGCGATCGCTCCAGTTGCTGACGACGGGCCTGGTCGAGAAAGACGAGCTCGCCGCGGTAGTTGAGATCCCAGACGACGGCGCGTTCGGGGAAGACGGCAGCATCCGTCAGCGGCGAGCCGGGCGCGTCCTTGCCGAGGCCGGTGGCATTGATGACGAGCGAGCCGGGTTTCAAGGTGGCGAGAACCTTGTCGTTGTCTTCAGCGCGTTCGGCCAGCAGATACTCGACCGGCACGTCGAACTCGACCTGCTCATGAATGCGTTTGATCTCGTCCAGGCGATGCTGGCTGCGATTGGTCACGATGATACGCGACGGCACGTTTCTGCCGCGGCTCTTTCGCATCAGATGCCAAGTCAGCGCGATCGTCGATCCACCGGCACCCATCGAAAACAGATCGGCGTCGTTATCGGCGAAGTAGGTTTTACCGAGGAAGCCGTCGATCGACAGGCCGGAAGAGATCGGATCCTTGGCGTGGCAGATCAGCTTTCCGTCCCGCTTCGAAATGCAGCTGGTCTCGTCCATCAGCAGTGCATGCGGATCGATCACGTCGAACATGTCCCTGCAGGCGTGAAAGAGATCGATCTTGTGGGTGGTGACGAGCGCGCCCATCGACAGCGGGTCATCGCGGATGAATTCGACTGCCTTGCGATAGGCTGCGGGATCGTCGTGCAGCCGGAAATCGATGCCCTTGATCGCGGCGCCCTTCAGTCCGAGATAATCCGCCCAGGCGGGAAAGACCTTCATGATCGAGCTTTTGCCCGTCGTCACGCCGATGAAGTAGAGCGTCGGGCTGGTTGCGGGTTCGTAGGTGCTCACGCGCGCTTCTCCAGAGCTTCCTTGGCGACCTTGACGGCAGTTGCGGCGTTTCTCGCGATATCCTTGAAGCGGCCCTCGCGAATGTCTTCGGTCTTGGCGATCCAGGTGCCGCCCACGGCGATCACCTGGCGCAGCGCCAGCCACTCGCCGATCGTTGCCTCGGTGACGCCGCCCGTCGGGATGAAGCGAATACCGAGATGGGCGAAGGGGGCGGAAATGCCCGCGAGCGCCTTCGGGCCGCCCGCTACGCCGGCGGGGAAAAACTTCGCCAGTCGCACACCCCGCGCGGCCGCGAGCGTCAGATCGGATGGCGTCATGATCCCCGGGCAGAAGGGCAGGTTCTCGGTTTTGGCGGCATCGACGATGTCGGGGTCGAAACCTGGCGCCAGGCCGAAACGCGCACCGGATGCGATTGCCTTCTTCAGGTTGGCCCGGTCGAGGATGGTGCCTGCGCCGATGCACAATTCGGGGCGGCCGTCGCGCATGGCGGCCAGAACGTCGGCTGCGGCCTCGGTTCGGAAGGTGATCTCGGCCACCGGCAATCCGCCTTCAAGCAGCGCGTCGGCGAGTGCCACCGCATCCGAGGCGCGCTCGATGGCGATAACGGGAACGACGCCGAGACCGGCGATGAGGTCGATAGGATGTGTCATGGCATTCTCCGCAAGCTCTTGTCGATCAGGTGTAGGATTTCATCAGCGCGCGAACCGTTTCCTCGTTGCGCGGCTGATAGGCGGGGTTCTCGATGAGTTTCCAGCCGTCGGCTCCGTCGCTCACGACGCGGTGGCGCATGCCACGGGAGGATTCGATGATCCCGTAATCCTGGCCGCTATCAGAGGGGTAGGCGAAGACCATCACCAGATCCTCGTTGCCGATGTTGACGGAGCGGTGAATCCAGAAGGGGGGCACGTAGCAGATGGTCTGCGGCCCGATCTCGACGATGCGCGTCTCGCCTGCCGGCGATTCGAGCTGCATCAGTCCGAGGCCCTTCTGGCCGTAATAAATCTCGGGCCGGTCCGCCTTGGCGTGGATATGTCCGCGCGTCAGAAAGAATTCGTCGGCGATCTTGCCTGCGCTCATGCGCGTAACGCCGTAGATGAGGTCGCCGCTGTGCGTTCCCGGGCGGAAATCCTCCACGTCATAGACGACGACATCGCCGAGCTTCTCGAGCACCGCGTCGAACGCGGCTTCGTCGGCGTAAAGCCCATTGAGATCGCTCAGGCGCTTCTCGTAGCGCCCGGTGTTTCCGCTCATTCCGCCGCCGATCGTGTCGACAACGCTTGAGACTGGTTCCCGCATCATCATGCATCCTCCGTTTGGTAGTAGAATTACATAAATAGATATGAAAACACGTGCAAGCGAAATTTTTAGGCTATATTGCGCTGCAAAAACGTAGAAATTGAACAAAAAATATGTTGACGGGAAAAATTCATGTAACTACGCTACATTTCAGCCAGGAGATGGCTTGCGCTTGAAGCGCTCACCCGGAGGAGAAACGAAAATGAAAAAGACTGTAATGACGCTTGCGCTCTGCGCAGCCGCATCGGTACTTGCCATGGCGACCGCGCAGGCGGCCGATTGCAAGATCGGCATCTCGATGAAGACGCTGGACGCGCCGTATTTCGCCGCACAGGAAGTCTCGGCGAAGAAGCATGCCGAAGAGCTCGGCTGCGAAGTCATCTCCGTCGATGGCCAGAACGATCTCAACAAGCAGGTCGCCGACGTCGAAGACATGGTCGCGCAGGGCGTCGGCGCGCTGATCATCAATCCGCGCGACAGCAAGGGCCTTGTTCCGGCCGTCAACGCGGCCACCGCAGCGGGCGTCAAGGTCTTCGTCATCGACTCGACGATCGACGCGCAGGCCAATTTCGTAACTTTGGTCCAGTCCTCGAATTCGCAGAACGGCCTTCTGGTCGGTCAGTGGCTCGCCGATGCGACCAAGGGCAAGGAACTCAAGATCGCGCTGATCTCCGGTGACAAGGGCAATGAAGTCGGCCAGGAGCGCCGCCTGGGCGTGCTGGCAGGTCTGACCGAAGGCCAGCTGCGCAACGAAGGCCGTGCCAACTTCACGGTGGTCGGCCAGGGTTGGGGCGCCTGGACCAATGAAGGCGGCCTGAAGGCCATGGAAGACCTTCTGACCGCGAACCCTGACGTCAACGTCGTGCTCGGCGAAAACGACTCCATGGTGCTCGGCGCGCAGAAGGCGCTTGAGCAGGCAAACAAGTCGGGTGACGTGCTGTTCCTGGCGGCCGCAGATGGCCAGAAGGAGGCGTTGCAGGCGATCAAGGACGGCAAGTATGGCGCAACCGGTCTCAATGATCCGGCGCTCGTCGCTGCCACGGCCGTCGATCTCGCCAAGAAGGCGCTCGATGGCAAGCTGCCCGGCGATATCTCCAAGATCACCTACACGACGCCGACCGCGATCACCAAGGACAACGTCGACAAGTACCTGAAGAAGGACGCGGTATTCTAAGACCGGATCCTCCCTGCGGCCGGCGCGGCTTCGTCCTCGCCGGCCATCCATTCAATGACCTCCGAAGCCGGCTCGCGCCGGTGCCGCCGCAGAGCGCGGCTTGGTCGTGACAGGCAGAATGTGACGCTATGGAAACTGTTGTTGAGCTCACCGGCATCCGGAAATCCTTCGGCGGGGTACGCGCCCTTCAAGGCGTGGATTTTGCGTTGCGCAGCGGTGAGGTTCACGCCCTGCTCGGCGAGAACGGCGCCGGCAAATCGACGCTGATGCGCGTTCTGGGTGGCGAATATGTCCCGGAATCCGGAAGCGTGAAGGTTCGCGGGGCCGAGCAGCGGTTCAAGGGGCCGACGGACGCGCTCGACAAGGGCATTGCCATCATTCACCAGGAAATGGCGCTGGCGACGGATCTCACCGTGGCGGAAAACATCTTTCTGGCCGAGATTCCCTCGCTCATCTCATGGCGAGACCTCAACCGGCGCGCCGCGGAGCTTATCTCCAGCCTCGGCTTTTCGATCTCCCCATCCGCGACCGTGTCCGATCTCTCCGTTGCCCATCAGCAGGTCGTCGAAATCGCCAAGGCGCTCTCCAAGAATGCCAGCGTGATGGTGTTCGACGAGCCGACCGCGGTTCTCTCCGTGCAGGATGCCGAACGCCTGCTTGGCATCATCCGGACGCTGCGGGAGCGCGGCGTCGGCATCATCTATATCTCTCACCGCCTCGATGAGGTGTTCCGCATCGCCGACCGGATCACGGTCATGAAGGATGGTGCATCCGTCCAGACCGTCGAGCGAAAGGATGTCGCGATCGATGACGTCATCCGCATGATGGTCGGCCGATCGCTGAAGGCTCTTTTCGGCGACGATCTCGAGCGGCCGATCGGCGAGGAAGTGCTGCGGATCGAGGAGCTCTCGGATGGCGCGCGCATCCGTGGCGCGTCGCTCTCCGTAAAGGCAGGTGAGATCGTCGGGCTTGGCGGCTTGGTTGGCGCCGGTCGCACCGAGCTGGTGCGACTGATCTTCGGTGCCGAGAAGGCCCGTTCGGGCAAGATCTTTCTGCATGGCAAGGAAGTGCGCGTGAACAACCCGCGCGTTGCCGTTAAGGCAGGCATCGGCCTTGTTCCCGAAAGCCGGAAGGAGCAGGGGCTCGTCCTCGATTTCCCGATCCGCGTCAACGCGACGATGTCGAAGCTCGGGCCGCTGGTCAATGCGTTCGGTTTTGTGCGGCGGGCGGCCGAAGGCGCGACCGTCGAGAAGCTGGCAGCGCGCCTGCGCATCAAGGCCGGCAGCCTCAACGATCCCGCATCGAGCCTTTCCGGCGGCAATCAGCAGAAGGTCGTGCTCGCCAAGTGGTTCCACGCCGATGGCGACCTTCTGATCTTCGACGAGCCGACGCGCGGCGTCGATGTCGGCGCAAAGACCGAGATTTACTCGCTCATCAAGTCGCTTGCAGCCGAGGGCAGGGCGGTGCTCGTCATCTCGTCCGAGCATATCGAGCTTTTCGGGCTGTGCGACCGCATTCTCGTGATGCGCGAGGGGGAACTGACGGGGTCGCTCGACCCGCAAGACTACACCGAAGAGAAACTGCTGAAGCTGGCGATGGTCAATACCGTCTCACAGGCCGAAGCCATCGCGACCAGCAACTGATTGGGTTAAAGCCGTGACCGAACTCACCGAAACCGCTCACCGTTCGCCTTCGCTGAACATTTCCAACATCCTGCACCGCTACGGCACGCTGGCTATCCTGATCGCCCTGCTGATCGTGGCGACCTCGATGTCCGACGTCTTCCTGACCCAGCGCAACATCATCAACGTTCTCCGACAAAGCGCCGGCACCAGCCTCATGGCGATCGGCATGCTTTTCGTCATCCTCACCCGGGGTATCGATCTCTCGGTCGGTTCGGTGGCGGCGCTCGGCAGCGTGTTGTCGGCGATCATCATTCAGGACTACGGCACCGGCGGAGCGGTCGCGACCGCGCTGATCGCCGGCGCGGCCTGCGGCCTTGCCTCCGGCGTCCTCGTCGCCTTCCTCAAACTGCCGCCCTTCGTCACGACGCTCGCGATGATGACGGTCGCGCGTGGTCTCTCCCTGATCGTTTCCGCCGGACAACCCATTCAGATGGGCGACGCCGGGATCTGGATCACCACCTTTGGCTCCGGCTCGATCGCAACCATTCCCTATCCGGTCGTGCTGATGGCGATCGTGTTCGTCATCGCCGGTATCGTTCTGACCTTCACGCGCTTCGGCCGCCTGGTTAAGGCGATCGGCTCGAATGTCGAGGCCGTGAGGCTGTCCGGCATTCCCGTCGCCTATTACACGACAGCGGTCTATGTGATCTCCGGCGTTCTGGCGGCCGCGGCGGGTATCGTTTCGACGAGCCGCACGGGCATCGGTTCGGCCAATATCGGCGTCGGTTCGGAGCTCGATGCAATCGCTGCCGTCGTCATCGGCGGGGCCAGCCTGATGGGCGGTCGCGGCGGGGTCATGAACACCTTCATCGGCGTGCTTGTGCTTGGCATTATCGCCAATATGATGAACCTTGCCCGCGTGCCCGGTTACCACCAGCAGGTCTTCATGGGCTGCATCATCATCGGTGCGATGCTCCTGCAATATGCCTCCAACTGGTTTCGCAAGTAGTGTCCGCCTCCCGCAGGGGTAAATAGCATGCCAAATGATCTTTTCCTTGCCATTGATGTTGGGACCGGCAGCGTTCGCGCCGCCCTCGTCGATACCAAGGGACAAATTCTTGCGGTCCGCGGCCGCGAGCACGAGCAGATTGTTCCACAGTTCGGCTGGGCGGAGCAGCGCCCCGCGGATTGGTGGGCGGGCGTCGTCGCCACGGTCCGCGAGGTTCTGGGCGAGGTTGCCGATGCGCGCTCTCGCGTGGTTGCCGTCGCAGCCTGCGGCCAGATGCACGGCACGGTACTTGTCGGGGACGATGGCGAACTGGTGCGCGAGACCGCGCCGCTCTGGAACGACAAGCGCACCGTCGACTATGTGACGGCCTTCGAGGCCACGCATGCGCCGAGCGATTATCTGGCCGATTGCGCCAACCCGCCCACGCCCGCCTGGCCCGGCTTCAAGTTGCAATGGCTGCGCGACAACGATGCGTCGGCCTATAGCAAGGCATCCGCCGTTTTGATGCCGAAGGACTATGTCAATCTGCGCCTGACCGACGAGATCGCCATGGATCGCAACGATGGCGGTGCAAGCTTTCTGATGGACCCCCGCAGCGGAGACTGGTCGCGCAAGATGATCGCGCTGCTGGGGCTCGATGCCGATAAGCTGGCGCCGCTGCGCAATCCGACCGAGATACTCGGTGCCGTCAGCGAAAGCGCCGCGATCGAGACGGGGCTGCGCCAGGGCACGCCGGTGCTGGTCGGCGGGGCCGATTATCCGGTGGCCTTGCTCGGGTCCGGCGTCTGCCGTCCGGGCGTGGGTTCGGAGGTAATGGGAACGTCGGCGATCATCACCGCGATCGCCGCCAAGCCGTTGCTGGACCCATCTATTTGCAACGTCGGTACCGTCGAGGGCAATTGGGGCGCCTTCATGCTTCTGGAGTCCGGCGGCGACGCCATGCGCTGGGCAAGACGGGCGTTCGACGAGAAGAAATCCTCCTACGAGGACATTGTCGCAAAGGCAGCCGAAGCGCCGGCAGGCTCCGATCGGCTGTTCTTCATGCCCTATCTCACCGGCGAGCGGCTTGGCGAGCATCGCAACGCGCGCGCGCAATTCTTCGGGATCGGCGCCGCGCATGGTCTTGCGCATATGCATCGCGCCGTTCTCGAAGGCGTCGCCTTCGCCACCAAGCGCCACATCAATATTCTCGACCGCATATCGGGCGCGCCGCTCGAGCGGGTCATCGCGTCCGGTGGCGGGGCGAAAACCGAACTCTGGATGAAGATCAAGGCCAGCGTCTACGGCATTCCGATCCTCGTTCCATCGGAGCCGGAATGCGGCCTCGTCGGCTGCGCGATCATGGCGGCGGCGGCGACGGGGCAGTTTTCAAGCGTGGAGGATGCAGCCGGTGCCTTTGTCTCCTACGCGCAGGAGATCACACCTGATCCGCGCTGGGCTGAAACCTATCGGCCTATGCAGTCCTTCTTCGAAAAACTCTACGCGCATAGCCAGGCCCTTTACGACGATCTCGACGGGCTGCCGCAATGACCGAGAGAGCCGTACTTTTCGACATGGACGGTACCCTAGTCGATAGCGAGGGGCTGCATTTCGATGCCATGAAACAAGCCCTGCTGCAGATGGGATATCGCGTGCCTGATGAGCTTGCCGATCGCATGACAGGCATGAGCGGCGCCGATTGCCATGCAATGTTGCGGGAGACGATCGGTTTCAAGCCATCCTTCGCAGACCATGTCGAAGGCAAGTATCGCTGCTATCTGGCCGATGCCGCCAGGCTGGAGCGCCGCCATGGCGTCGATGCCGTTCTGAGGCTGCTTGCGGAAACACGTACCCCTTTTGCGATCGTTTCGAATTCCGACCGTAAGCTGGTCGATGCCAACCTGCGGGCCGTTGGCCTGCAGCAGCCTGGCCTTGTAACCGTCAGCCGAAACGACGTCGTGTGCGGAAAGCCCGATCCCGAACCCTATCGCAGGGCGGCGCATCTGCTTGGCGTCAGCCCCGAAAACTGCATCGTGGTCGAGGACAGCATCCCCGGCGCCGTTGCTGGTCTTGCCGCGGGAATGGCCGTCATCGGCTGGCCGGAGCCGCACAGGACCGACCTCGTCTTTCCGCCGGCCGCGATCCTGGCCGATCCCAACGATCTGGCTTCAACGCTCGCCGGCTTACTTTCTTCCTTTCCTTTGCAATCGACCCTTCAAGGATGCGACTGATGTATCTCGATAAGTTCAAGCTCACCGACAAGATTGCCGTCGTCACCGGCGCCGCGCGCGGGATCGGCTACGCCGCCGTCGAGGCGCTGGCGGAAGCTGGAGCAGAAGTCGTGCTGACGGACATGAACGATGCGCTTCTCAAGGAGGCAACGGCGACGCTCGCCGCCAAGGGGTACTCGGTCGACAGCGTTGTGCTCGATGTTACCGATGTGAAAGCCGTGCACGCGGCCCATGACGAGATCGTCGCCCGCCATGGCCGGGTCGACATCCTTGTCAACAACGCCGGCATCGCCATCAGCAATCATCCGGCCGAGACCATGGCCGACGACGTCTGGAACAAGGTGATCGACGTCAACCTCAACGGCGTTTTCTGGTGCTGCAGGGCGTTCGGCAAGTCGATGCTCGATCGAGGCTCCGGCACCATCGTCAATGTCGGCTCGATGTCCGGCTTCGTTGTCAATCGCCCGCAGGAGCAGGCGAACTACAATGCCTCCAAGGCCGCCGTTCACCATCTGACGAAGTCGCTCGCCGCCGAGTGGGGCGCGCGCGGCGTCCGCGTCAATTCGGTGGCGCCCACCTATATCGACACGGAAATGAACAAGTACGTATACGAGGATGCCGAGATGTATCGACACTGGGTCGGCGGCACGCCGATGAACAGGCTTGGCCGCACCGACGAGGTCGCCTCCGTCATCCTGTTCCTCGCCAGCGACGCGTCCAGCCTGATGACGGGCTCGATCGTGCTCGCCGATGGAGGCTACGTATGCTGGTGACGACCGGCATCAAGCCGCGCGGCGCACGCTTCCCCGGCCGTTACATCCAGGCGGCAGGCGCGATCGGGCTGCTGGGGCAGGAGGCGCAAGCCTATGGCAAGCGGGCAGTAGCGTTGCTCGACCGTGGCGTTTTCGGAATGCTTGAGAAGTCCGTGTCGGACACTTTCGATGGTCACGCAGATGTCGAGATCGTGCGTCACGGCGGAGAATGCTCGGAAGCTGAGATCGCTAGCCTCGTCGCCCGCGCCAGGACCGCGGGAGCCGATGTCGTCATCGGTATCGGTGGCGGCAAGGCGCTCGATACGGCAAAGGCGGCCGCCCGTGATCTCGGATTGCCAGTGATCGTGGTGCCGACCATCGCCGCGTCTGATGCACCGTGCAGCGCGCTCGCGGTCGTCTATAACGAGGACGGCACCGTCGCCTATGACAGCTTCCTTCCTGCCAATCCAAATCTGGTTCTTGCCGATACGGCCCTGATCGCCGCCGCGCCCGCGCGCTTCCTCGCGGCCGGGATCGGCGATGCGCTGGCAACCTGGTATGAGGCGGATGCCTGCCGTCAAAGCGGTGCCTTCAACTGCATGAAGATGCCCGGCCTTCCGCTTGCATTCGAGGTGGCGCGTTTCTGCCGGGAAACGATCCTGGATTTCGGCGCCGCGGCGCTCACGGAATGCGATGCGAAGACGGCGGGACCTGCGATCGAGCGGGTCGTGGAGGCCAACATCCTCCTGTCGGGAATAGGCTTTGAATCCGGAGGCGTGGCGGCCGCGCACGCGATCCATCACGGCCTCTGCGAGCTGGAGGATGTGCATCATCACCTGCACGGTGAAAAGGTTGCCATCGGCGTGTTGGCCGGATTGACGATCCAGGGCCGGCATGACGAATTCGTGCGCATTCGCGACTTCTGCCGATCGGTGCGTCTGCCGACGCGGCTGGCGGATATCGGGATTGCCGAGGCTTCCCGGGAGAAGCTGGAAATTGTCGCGCGGCGCGCCTGCCGCGCCGGCGAAATCATCCATAACGAGCCGATGCCGGTCACCGAAGCAATGGTGATCGAGGCGCTGGCGGGGTTGATCTGATCGATGGAGTAGAAATGATTGACAGCAACGAGGCGTTCGCGCCGAATTTCCTTGATGGCAAGACGGTGGTGGTTTCGGGCGGCACAAGCGGCATCGGTCTGGCCGTCGCGCAAGGCTTCGCCAATGCGGGAGCCAATGTGCTTGCCACCGGCAGCTCGGAGCGCCGGCTCGACGATGCCCGATCGAGCGCATCCGGTTCGATCGCCTTCTCGAGGCTGGATGTACGGGACGGCGCCGCGGTTGATCGCTTCTTTGCCGATCTGCCGTCGCTCGATGTGCTGGTCAATTGCCAGGGCATCGCGCGTCCCGACATCGAGTGGGAGGAGGATGCCTTTCTCGATGTCATGGACGTCAATCTCAGCAGCGCCATGAGACTGTCGCGCGCCGCCTTTCCGCTTCTCAGCAACAGCAGAGGAAGCATTGTCAATTTCGCTTCCATGCTGAGCTATCTGGCCGACGAAAGCGTTCCCGCCTACACCGCCAGCAAGACCGGCATCGTCGGTCTAACGCGCGCCATGGCACACAAATACGGCCGCGACGGCGTGCGCGTGAACGCGGTTGCGCCGGGCTATCATCGTACAGAGATGACAAAGCCGCTGTGGTCGCAGCCGGACAGCGAAGCGAAGATTGCCGAGCGATCGGCGCTGAAGCGCTGGGGAACGGCCGAGGACCTCGTCGGCCCGATCCTGTTCCTGTGCTCGCCAGCCGCTGCATTCGTCACTGGTGTCACTCTGCCGGTCGACGGTGGTTACAGCGTCGGATGAAGAGATAGTTTGCTAAATCACGGCTGACTGGGCCAATCCGCGGAGCCAGCGTTGCCACATCTTCGGGGTCTCAGGGGGCGACCCAAGTCGGCGGTCCATCTCCCTTCAAGGTTCGGCAAATTTACAAGTCTCAGCACGTTCAGGCCCCCGCAACCGACCACGCTTTCGAATTCTCCCATTGCGGATACTGCTCGAGGAGTTGCTCAAGATAGATGTCGAGCAGGATCTGTTTCTTCTCCTCGCTGTCCAATTCGCCGGCATCCAGCCTCTCCACGAAATCCTCGTAGGTCTCCGAGACGAAGCGGCTGCTCATGTCATCGAGCCTTCCCGGCTGACGCGCAGCGATCGCCATCAGGCCACGTTTGGCACTTTCGCCCTTCCGTTTGCGCCCCACATCATCAACCGGCGCATGCTCAGCTCTGCGCTTGAACGAGGCTCCGCGCGGCTCTCGCCAACGTTCTGGCTATCCAGCAAGCCAAACTTTTTCCGGGCCTCGCGCGCCCCGTCGAACACGTCGCTCTCGGCGTCTTCGCAGCCGGGCTGTTCGACGAAAAAACACCACTTCAATAAACGATCGACTGCAGGATTGACATTTGTCGAAATGTCGCTGACACTTGTAAAAATCGCTCCAATGGAGAGGGCGCGATGATCCATCGATCCACCTGACAGGTGGACGATGCTGGGAGGAATGGACGTGGAATATCTTCTTGATGTCGAAGGGCTGAAGAAGTCCTTCAATGGTGTGGCGGCTCTGCGCGATGGCCGGTTTCAGCTCAAGGCTGGGTCCGTGCATGCGCTTTGCGGCGGCAATGGCGCTGGAAAATCCACCTTTCTCAAGATCCTGATGGGTATTCACAAGCGCGACGCCGGCTCGATACGCCGACGTGGCGTGGACGTCGAGTTCTCCGGTCCGGCGGCCGCCTTGGCTTCCGGTATCGCCATCATCGAGCAGGAGCTCAGCCCCGTGCCGCACATGACGGTCGCGGAAAACATCTATCTCGGCCGCGAGCCGTCGGGCCGTTTCGGCGGCATCGATTTCAAGACGATGAACCAGAATGCGCAGCGGCTGCTGGAGCAACTCGAGTTCAACATCCGCCCGACACAATTCATGATGAACCTGTCGGTCGCGCAGATCCAGCTGGTCGAGATCGCCAAGGCGCTGAGCCATGATGCCGAAGTGATCTTCATGGACGAGCCGACCTCGGCGATCGGCGAGAAGGAAGCGCAGCAGCTTTTCAAGACCATCGAGCGATTGAAAGCCGCTGGCAAGGGTGTCGTTTACGTCTCCCATCGCCTGTCGGAGATTTTCCAGATCGCCGACGCCTACACCGTGTTCCGTGATGGCTTGTATATCGGTGCGGGCGACCTTGCGGATATCGATCGTCCTGAATTGATCCGCATGATCGTCGGACGTGAACTCGGCGAGGAATATGTAAAGACCAACACGCCGACTGACGTCACCGGGCTAGAGGTGACGGGTTTGAGCGCGACGGGCAAGGTCGAGGATGTGTCCTTTTCCGTCAAGAAAGGCGAGATCTTCGGCATCTACGGGCTGATGGGGTCCGGCCGTTCCGAGATCTTCAATTGCCTGTTCGGTCTCGACCGGATGGACAAGGGCGAGATCAAGCTCGATGGCAAGGCGATCACCGTCAGCAAGCCGGTCGACGCGATGGAGCACGGGCTTGCCTTCGTCACCGAGGATCGCAAGCTGACGGGCCTCAATCTCGCCGACAGCGTCAGGGGCAACATTGCGCTCGCCAGCCTGCCGGAGTTCAGCCCGGGCTTCGTCATGCGTCGCGGTCAGGAGCAGGCTGCCAGCCGAAAGATGATCGAACGCTTCGGTATCAAGACCGCGCGCGACACCATGGCGGTGTCGGGGTTATCAGGCGGTAACCAGCAGAAGGTTGTTCTCGGCAAGTGGTTTCTGCGCAACCCGAAGGTGCTGTTGCTGGACGAGCCGACGCGCGGCGTCGACGTCGGCGCCAAGCGCGAGATTTATCGCATCATCTGCGAATTCGCGGCCGCGGGAGGCACGGTGGTGATGATTTCATCGGAGATCGACGAGGTGCTCGGCATGTCCGACCGCATCCTCGTCATGCGCAACGGTCGCTCGGCGGGCGTCTACCCGCGGTCCGACACCGACGCGCAGGCGCTGGTGCATCTGTCGACGTAATCGACGCACCGCGAATTTCTCAATACGGATCGGCATGGGAAGAGGTCAGAAACAGTGTCCCTTACAGATAACAAACCAACGACGGGCTGGTTCAACTCGGATCGCCGCAGGCTGCTCATTCAGGAATACGGCATCTTTCTCGCCTTCCTGCTTCTGTCCGTGATCCTGTCGTTTTCCAACGAGTATTTCCTCACGGCCGGCAATATCTCGAACGTGCTGTTGCAGACGTCGATCAACGGTGTTCTCGCGATCGGCATGACCTTCGTTATCCTGACGCGCGGCATCGATCTGTCGGTCGGATCGGTCGTGGCGCTCGCGGGCATCGTCAGCGCCAGCTTCGTCACGACGTCTGCGACGGCAGGCATCGCGGGCGCGCCCTATCCGGCGGCTGTTGCGTTGCTGGTCGGTATCGCGGTGGGCCTAGCCTGTGGCGCCATCGTCGGCTTCATCGTTTCCCGCTTCGCCGTTCCCGCCTTCGTCGCCACGCTTGGCATGCTGTCGGCGGCACGCGGCATGACCCTTATCTACGGCGGTGGAAAGCCTGTGCCGGCGCTGATCCCGGAGTTCCGCTGGATTGGCACCGGAAACATCCTCGGCGTGCCCATGCCGGTGGTCATCCTTGCCGTCGTCTTCATCGTGTCGTGGTGGGTCCTGACGCGCACGCGCTTTGGCCGCTACATCTATGCCGTTGGCGGTAACCCGCATGCCGCGATCACCTCGGGCATTAACGTCACCCGTATCCGTTTCGCCGTCTACGGCATCTCGGGCTCGCTTGCGGGTCTCGCTGGCATGATACTGTCCGCCCGCACGGGATCGGCGCTGCCGCAGGCCGGCATCGCCTACGAACTCGATGCCATCGCAGCCGTCGTCATCGGTGGCACCAGCCTCTCGGGCGGTGTCGGTCGGGTTACCGGGACGCTGATCGGCGCGCTCATCATCGGCGTCATGAACAACGGCCTCGATCTGATGGGGATCCAATCCTACTACCAGCAGGTGCTCAAGGGCGCGCTCATCGTCGGGGCCGTCATGCTGGACCAGAAACGAAATCAAGGTCTCTGACCTGATAATTCGGGTCGTATCCGCGATCCGTTGGCAAACCGCGCGTCATACCGGCGACCGGACATCTCTATGGAGGAGAAACAGATGAAGAAGTTGATGCTCGCACTTATCGCCAGTGCGGCGATCCTTACCGCGCCGGCCATGGCGCAGGAAAAGAAGTTGAAGATCGGCGCCACGACCTACGGCCTGAATGCCGAGTTCATGCAGATCTGGTCGGCCGCGCTGAAGCAGCATCCGGCAGTGAAGAGCGGTCAGGTGGAACTGACGGTATTCGACGGCCGCTATGACGCGCTGGTCCAGCAGGAACAGTTCAACACCATGATCACCCAGAAGTTCGACGCGATCATCTTCGTGCCGATGGATATCGAAGCTGGTGCCGCCGCCGTTCAGGCCGCCCATGATGCCGGTATCCCTGTTGTCGGCTCCAACGCCCGCGTCAACTCCGACCTCTTGACCTCTTATGTCGGTTCGAACGACGTGGAAGCCGGCGAACTCGAAGCCAAGGCTGTCCTCGAGAAGATGGGTTGCAAGGGTAACCTCGTCATCCTCGAGGGCCCGATCGGACAGTCCGGCCAGATCCAGCGACTTGAAGGCAACGAAAAGGCGCTCAAGGCGTGCCCCGACGTCAAGGTTCTCGAAAAGCAGACCGCCAACTGGTCGCGCGCCGAAGCTCAGACACTCATGGAAAACTGGCTGACGTCGCATCCGGGCCAGATCAACGGTGTCATCGGCCAGAACGACGAAATGGCGCTCGGCGCCATCGAGGCGATCAAGGCTGCGAACCTGAAGGTTGAAGACTTCGCAATCGCCGGCGTCGATGGTGTCACCGATGCCATCAACGCCGTCAAGCGCGGCGAGATGGCGTCGATCCTGCAGGATGCCAACGCACAGGCACAGGGCGCGCTCGACGTCGCCATCAAGGCCGCGAACAAGGACGCCAAGCCGGAATCGGCGATCTGGACCCAGTATCCGGAAATGAAGTGGGAAGATGGCGCCTCCAAGGACTACCTCGTCCCCTGGACGCCGGTCACCAAGGAAAACGCCGACAAGCTGCTCGAATCCCGAAAGTAACGAACGCAAAGCCAGGGCGGCATCACGCCGCCCTGGCATCCACATCGCAAGGGCTTGAAGAGATGACAGACACTGCTCCCCAGATTGACCTCAATTTCCCCCTGACAGGCAAGATCGCCGTCGTGACTGGCGCCGCCTCCGGGATTGGCTCGGCGATCTCCGACGCGCTGACCGCAAAAGGCGCCACGGTGGCCGTGCTCGATATCAATGCCGATATCGCCGCTGCCAAGGCGACCGCGCTCGGTGGTGGTGCCAAATCCTTCGTCTGTGACGTCTCCCAGCCAGACTCTGTCAATCGCGCCATATCGGATGTCGTCGCCGCGTTCGGCCGCATTGACATTGCCGTCAACAGCGCCGGCGTCGTCTTCTTGGCGCCAGCCGAGGATCTGTCGCTCGACTACTGGGACAAGACGATCAACATCAATCTCAAGGGCAGTTTTCTCGTCACCCAGGCCGTCGGTCGCGCCATGATCGCTGCGGGAAACGGCGGCAAGATCATCAACCTCGCGTCGCAGGCGGGCACGGTCGCGATCGAGGAGCATGTTGCCTACTGTGCCTCGAAATTCGGCGTTATCGGCATGTCGAAAACCTTCGCCGCCGAATGGGGCAAATACGGGATCACCGTCAACACCATCTCGCCGACCGTGGTCCTGACCGAACTCGGCAAGAAGGCCTGGGCCGGTGAAAAGGGAGAGGCCGCCAAGAAGCGCATCCCCGCCGGCCGTTTCGCCTATCCCGAGGAGATCGCCGCCGCCGCCGTCTTCCTGGTTTCGGACGGGGCGAACATGATCAACGGCGCCGATCTTCTGATCGATGGCGGCTACACAATTCTCTGAGCCGAAGCGCCAGGACATTTTCAAGGAGACTTCATGCAACGGTTCGTCAACAATCCCGATCTCCTCGTCGAGGATACAGTCAAGGGTTTCATCAAGGCCCATCCCGATATCGTGCGGCTTGCCGAAAATCCGCGCGTGGTTGTCGCCAAGGATGCTCCGGTGAGCGGCAAGGTTGGCGTGATCACCGGCGGCGGCTCCGGCCACGAGCCCGGCTTCATGGGCTACACCGGCAAGAACATGCTTGATGCCGTTGCCGTCGGCGAGTTGTTTTCCTCTCCGACCGCCAAGAGCTTCCATGATGCAATTCGCGAGGCTAACGGCGGCGCGGGCGTTGTCTGCCTCTACGGCAATTATGCCGGCGACAATATGAACGTGAAGATGGCGACGAAGCTCGCCGCCAAGGACGGTATCGAGGTCGCGACCGTCGTTGCCAACGACGACGTCTGCTCGGCGCCGCTGTCGGAGCGCGAAAAGCGCCGCGGCGTTGCCGGCGAGATCTTCATGTGGAAGATCGGCAGCGCCAAGGCGACGCAGGGCGGCAGTCTCGAAGAGGTTCGCGCGGCTGCGCAAAAGGCGATCGACAACTGCCGTTCGATCGGCGTCGGTCTCGGCCCGTGCACGTTGCCGGCCGTCGGTCATCCGAATTTCCAGATCGAGCCGGGCACGATGGAGGTCGGTATCGGCCATCACGGCGAGCCTGGTGTACGCGTCGAGCCGCTCAAGCAAGCGGCGGACGTCGCCAAGGATATGTGCAAGATCGTTCTTGATGATCACGATCTTCCAGCCGGCACAGAGGTTGCGGTCCTCGTCTCGGGTCTCGGCGCAACACCGCTCAACGAACTTTACATTCTCAACGACACGATCGAGAGCGAGATCACCGGCCGCGGCCTCGTCGTCTACAAGACCTATGTCGGCAACTATTTCACATCGCTTGAGATGGTCGGCGCGACGCTGACGGTCTTTGCACTCGATGCCGAGACCAAGGCGCTTCTCGACGTCGAAACGTCCTGCACAATCTTGCTCTGAGGAACGCTGACATGCAAACTTTCAAGAACGCCTCGGCGGGCGCGATCGTCCTTTCTCTGGCGGAGCGCATCATCGAAAACCGGGCCTATCTCAGCGAGATCGACGGCAAGATCGGCGATGGCGACCACGGGGTCAACATGGCCAAGGGCTTCGGCATGGCGGCGGAGCGGCTGAAGGGGCAGGACCCCTCGCTCAGTGGTGCCTTTGAAACGCTCGGCACGCTGTTGATGACGGAGATCGGCGGCTCGATGGGGCCGCTTTACGGTGTGATGTTCACCGAGTTCGGTGAGACGCTCGAAGGCAAGGATGCAATCGACGCCAAGCTGTTCAGCGAGATGCTGCATGCCGGTCTGGATGGAATTCAGTCGATCGGGTCGGCCAAGGTCGGCGACAAGACGCTGATCGATGCCTTCGTCCCGGCGGTGAATGCCTTCGATGAAGCCACGGCGTCTGGAAAGTCCTTCGCGGACGCGCTCACGGCCTTGGCCGATGCCGCTGAGACGGGACGCGATTCGACGATCGATCTGGTCGCGAAAATTGGCCGTGCCAGCCGTCTCGGTGAGCGGTCGCTCGGCATTCTGGACGCAGGTGCGACCTCCTGCGCTCTTATTCTGAAGGAGATTTCCGTGGGCGTCTCTTCTCGCTTGGAAAACGCTTGATCTTGCAGTCTGTCTCCCAAGACAGCGCGGCCCGTCCTTTGGCGGCGGGTCGCGCGCCGCGCGGTTGCAAACGGGCCGCATTGGCGGCATCTTCCCGGCAATTGTAAGCGGGAGTTCATTCCAGAGTGGCAACGGTTAAGACACAGCAGGCGAGAAAGGCCGGCGCGGGCAAGGGCGACCTCGCACAGGCACCCGATGCCATGCCGCTGCGCTATGGCGACGACCCCTATGTCTGGGCGTGCTGGCTCTATTACGAGGACAGACTGACCCAGGGCGAGATCGCCGACGTCATGGGCATATCCCGCGCAACCGTGAACAGCTACCTCGCCGAAGCGCGTGAGCGCGGCATTGTCAATATCGCGATCGAGCCGGCCCGCCTTGCTTCACTGACCGTAGCGCAGGCACTCAAAAGGCATTTTGGCCTGACGGACTGTCTTGTCGTTCCGAGCGAGGATACCGCCCGGCCGTTGATCGACAGGATCGGTGCCGCAGGTGGTCAGGCGTTGCACCGGCTGGTAAAGTCTGGCGATACGATCGCCGTGTCGTGGGGGCGTACGGTACTGGCCATCAGCGAGCACGCGGACGTTCCCGGATTGCAGGACGTGACTGTCGTGCAGGCGACCGGCGGCACGCGCGCGAGCTTCGCGTATACTCCCGAGCTCTGTGCGGCGGCGCTCGCCAATGCCGTCAACGGCAAGCTGATCAATATTTCCGCGCCCGCGATTGTCTCCGCCCCCGCCGTGCGCGATGCGTTTCTGCGGGAGCCTCTGATCGAGAGCCAATTTGACGCGCTTGCAGGCGCCAACAAGGCGCTCTTTGGTATTTCCTCTCTGCGCCCCAATTCCACCATTCACACCAGCGGCTTTTTCGAATCCGTTCCGCTGCAGGATTATCTTGCCAAGGGCGCCGTCGGTGTGGTGGCCGGCCGGTTCATCGACGTGCATGGCCGCGCGGTGGCAGGGCCGCTCGACGATCGAACGATCGGCATTTCCCTTGAGGTGCTCAAGAACGTCGATCTGCGCATCGCTGCCGCAGGCGGCTTCGACAAGGTGCCGGCCATCCTCGCGGCCTTGCGCGGGGGGTATGTCAACGTACTGATCACGGATGCCGCGACCGGCCGTGGGATTCTCAACGCGGATGGCGTGACCGATATCGATCAGCGGTCGTCGCAGCGTCTGCGCCCCGAAAGTCAAACGCCGTTGCCATCCACTGCGCGCATGCGCGTGAAGAAGTTTCTGAACGATCCGGACAAGATCGTCGAGGAGATGCTGGATGGCGTGGTGCGTGCGCATCGCAATTATCTGTCCCCCATCGACAAATCCAATCGCGCCCTGATCGCGCGGGACGGGCCGAGACCTGGAAAGGTCGGCCTGGTCATCGGCGGTGGATCCGGACACGAGCCGGGCTTTCTGGGTTATGTCGGCAAGGGGCTTGCCGATGCCGTTGCGGTCGGAAACATCTTCTCGTCGCCGCCTCCCATTCCCATCCTCCATTGCGCGAAGGCGGCATCGGGTGGCGAGGGCGTTCTTTTCGTTTACGGCAACTATGCCGGCGACGTGATGAACTTCGAGATGGCCGCGGAGATGGCCGAGACAGCGGGTATTCCAATCCGAACGGTTTTGACCACGGACGACATCACCTCTTCGCCGATCGAGGACCGCGATGGCCGTCGCGGTGTGGCCGGCAATTTCTTCACCTTCAAGATCGCTGGAGCGGCCTGCGATCGTGGCCTGTCGCTCGACCTCTGCGAAGCGGCGACCCGCAAGGCCAATATGCGGACCTATACGGTCGGCGTGGCGCTCGAGGCGTGTTCGATGCCGCAGACCCAGCGGCCCAACTTCGAGATCGGGGCTGAGGATATCGAGTTCGGCATGGGCATCCATGGCGAACCGGGCGTCATTCGCGAGAAGATGATTAGCGCTGACGAGATCGTCGACAAGGTGATGGACCGGATTTTCGCCGAGATGAAAGCCGGCGAAGGCAGCCGTGTTGCTGTCCTCGTCAACTCGTTCGGGGCGACGCCGATGATGGAGCTCTATGTCTTGTACCGTCGCGTCGAGCAGCGCTTGAGCGCCAAGGGCATCGCCATCGAAGCGAACTGGATCGGGCACTACTGCACGTCGCTCGACATGGTCGGGGCGTCGATCTCCGTCATGGAGCTTGATGAGGAACTGACGGGGCTCCTGCATCATCCATGCGACACCGCGGTCTTGAAGATAACGTAAGAAGCAGAATGCGCCCGGCTCGTCGCCGGGAGCGTTCCGACGATGGGAGGGGAAACAATGGCAGAGAACGATGCGCGCAAACTGCACCGGATGTTCAACCGGATATCCAGCCTGATTGCCACGGAGAAGGATTACCTGACCGAGCTTGACGGTGCGATTGGCGACGCCGACCATGGCATTACCATGCTGCTCGGCTTTGGTGCCGTTTCCAGCGAGCTGGCGCGATCCGATCTTGACGACATGCCGCCATCGGCCGTGATGACAATCGCCGCCTCTGTATTCCTCAATGCCGTGGGGGCCTCGACTGGCCCATTGTATGCGACCGCCTTCTTGCGCGCCGCAAAGGCGTTGGAAGCGCGCCAGTCTCTGGATGCCGCTGGCCAGGTTGCCGTGTTGCAGGCGATGGCACTCGGAATACAAGAGCGAGGCAAGGGCCAACGTGGCGACAAGACGATGCTCGATACCTGGATCCCCGCAGCAGAAGCGGGCGGCGCTGCACTGGAGCGCGCAAGCGAGCCTGCGGAACTGTGGCGCGAAGTGGTCGCGGCAGGCGAGGGAGGGGCTGAGGCCACACGTTCGATGGTCGCGGTACGCGGCCGTGCCGCCAGGCTTGGTGAACGGTCGCTTGGCCATGTCGACCCCGGAGCCGCGTCGGCGGTTCTGATTTTGAAGGCCATGACGGAAGTTTTCACGGATTGAGCTTTGTCGGATGACAGCTTGCAAGGTGCCGCCCGGTCGTGGGCCGCACACCTTAAGTGCATGTCCGCCCACCGAGCCCTCACTTCGTTTATGACTAAATTATCGAGTGGTCGCAGGCCCGCCAAAACCTCAAGTTTGTAGCCGCTTTCCTATCCGAACTCGCCTGCTGCCCGCTTCCCCAGATTTAGTCAACTGTCGCTTGACTCCATCGTTGATACGTATCAATAATGAATTGTTACGTATCAACGATGGAACCCGGTGTGGCTGGTCGCAGGATAACGCAGAAGGAAGTGGCAGAGCGAGCCGGCGTTGCGCAGGCCACGGTGTCGCTTGTCTTGAACGGGGGCAGGGACAAGGTTGCACCGGAAACCGCTGACCGCATTGAGGCCGTTATCGCCGAACTCGGCTATCAGCCCAACCGCTTTGCCCAGGCGCTGCGCACCAGCCGATCGCACGTGATTGCCTGCGTCGTTCCGGATTTGACGAACCCTTTTTATCCCTCGCTCGTCGTTGCCGTTCAGAAGGTTGTGCGCAATGCGGGCTATGAGGTGATCACGATCGATACTGAAGGCGAGCTCGCGAACGAACGGCAGGTGGTCGCAGCCGCGTTGCAGGGGCGCTATGACGGCGTGGTCGGTGTCTTCTTCAACTTGTCCGCCCGCGATCTTGCGCCGCTTGGCAAGAACGGCGTCCCGGTCGTGCGCATCGAGGTGCGGCGCAAATCTGGTGGTTCGCTTCCGATAGATGATCTGTTTATCGACAACCAGGCGGCAGCGCGCGCCGTCACCGCCCATCTTCTCGGCCTCGGCCATCGCGCCATTGCAATGGTCGCCGCCCGTGGTGGTCCGCAAAGCGTTCGTCTCCAAGGATATCTCGATGCCATGGCCGCGAGCGGCGCTGAGCCGATTGTTCTGGAGGCCACGCATTTCACCGTGGAGGCAGGCAGCGAGATGGCGGATCGCATCGTGGCGAGTGATCAGCGGGTCACGGCCATCATTGCCGCCAACGACCTGATGGCAATCGGTGTCATCAAGAGCCTGCTTCGAAACGGCTTGTCGGTGCCGCGCGATATTTCTGTCGCGGGCTTCGACGACATCATGGCCTCGGCGCTTGTCACGCCAGGGCTGACAACGGTGGCGCAGTTCCAGGATCGCCTCGGTGCGCGCGCTGCCGAGAAACTTCTGTCGCGCCTGATTTCCCGCGAAACCGAGCCGGCCCAGCCCGAGGAGATGCCGTTTGAGCTCGTCATCCGGGCATCGGTCGCGCCACCACCGGACGTGCAGAACTAATCCATCGAACAAGGGAGGAATGAACATGACCAAGATGAAAGCGAAATTGCTTGCCGCTGCCGCCATCGTCATCGGCGCCGCTCAGATTGCCGCCGCCCAGGATCGGGTGACCTGGTGGTACGAGCAGGCAACCCCTGATCAGCAGAAGCTGATCAAGGAGAATATCGTCGAGCCTTTCGACAAGGCCAATCCAGAGCAGAGCCTGAAGATCGACTACCGCGGCACCGAGCTCGACAAGCAGCTGCGTGTCGCCATGCTTTCGGGCAACGGCCCCGATGTCGTCTACACGGCGGGCCCGAGCTACGTCGCGCCAATGGCCCAGTCGGGCCAGCTCATGCCGCTCGACGATTATGCGGCCAAGTACAAGTGGCAGGATCGCATCCTGCCGGTCTTCCTGAAAATGGGCGAGTATAACGGCAAGCTCTACGCGCTGCCGAAGACTTACGAAACCGTCGGTCTTTTCTACAACAAGACCTTGTTCGAAAAACACGGCTGGCAGGCGCCCAAAACGCTCGACGAGATGGAAGCGCTGGCCGACGCCATGTTGAAGGAAGGCATCACGCCTTTTGCCGCCGGCAATGCCGATTGGCGTGGCGCCAATGAATGGTTCGTGACGCTGGCGCTTAATTCCGTCGCCGGCCCCGACAATCTCAACAAGGCGCTGCGTGGCGAAATGCCCTGGACTGCCGAGCCTTTCGTCAAGTCGATCGATCGCCTGAACTCGTGGTGGCAGAAGGGCTATTTCGGCAAGAACTACTTCTCGCTGACGAGCAGCGAGCAGGCGGCTGACGCGATGGCCTCCGGAAAAGCCGGCATGATGCCGACCGGCACATGGCAGTTCCAGAACGTCGCGACCTACGGCAAGAAAGCCGGATCTGAAGCCGGCTTCGTCGGCTTCCCGAGCGTGTCAGGCGATCCGATCTTCCCGCTCGGCATCGGCTCGACCTTCTCGATCGCGACCAAGGCGAAGAACCCCGAAGGTGCCGCCACGGTGATCAACTACGTCTTCTCGCCGGAAGTCTACGGCACGATGAACTCCGCCTGGCAGGGCGAGTGGAATATCCCACTCAAGGATATATCGAGCGTCAAGATGGCGAGCGAGGTGACGCCGCTCTTTACCGAGACGATGAAGACCCTCTCCGCCTCGGTTGCCGACGGGAAATACGGCTACACCACCTGGACCTTCCTGCCGCCTGCGACCGACAGCTACATCATCAACGGCATCGAGGAAGTCTGGCTGAAGAAGATCTCGCCAACGGACTATCTGACCAAACTCGACGAGTCCTTCCAGAAGGAATCCAAGGCCGGAAAGGCGCCTGCCGTCCCGGCTCGCTGATCAGGACCTTGTGAGGCGCGCTCATGCGCGCGCCTCACGCTCGCCTTCCACCGGTTGTCGGTGGCGGGCAGGCCGGATCATGCCCGAAAAGGTAATATACATGCACAGACTCTATGTTCTGCCGACCCTCATCATAAACATCGTGATCATCGCCATTCCGGCGCTGCTGACGGTGGCGCTTGCCTTCTTCGAATGGGACGGCATCAGCACGCCGGTCTTCGTCGGCTTGGACAATTTCGTGGCGCTGTGGGACGACAGCGTGTTCTGGACGGCGCTCACCAACAACATCATCTGGACGATCATCTTCCTGACGGTGCCGATCGGCATGGGGCTGCTGGCGGCTACGATGCTTTTGGTTGCCCGTCGTGGCTCCAACACCTTCCAGGTGATCTACTTCCTCCCTGTCATCATAGCCACGGCGATTACCGGCCGTGTCTGGCAGGGCATGATCTATTCGCCGGTGACGGGTGTTACGGGCCTTCTCCAGCGGTTGGGTATCGAAATTGCGAACCCGCTGACAGAAACATCCAGCGCGCTTTACGGCATCGCCGTCGTCGATCTATGGCACTGGTGGGGCTTCCTATGCGTCATCTTCTTCGCCGCCCTTCGCCAGGTGCCGGCTGAACAGATCGAGGCAGCCCGCATCGAGGGAGCAACCTTCTTCCAGATGATCCGCTACGTACTGCTTCCAGGCATCATGCCGACCATCACCCTGATGATGATCATGACCGTCATCTGGTCGTTCCTCGTCTTCGACTTCGTCTACATCCTCACCCAGGGCGGCCCCGCCTATTCATCCGAAGTGCTGTCGACGCTGGCCTATCGCTCGGCCTTCTATGATCTCGCCGTCGGCAAGGCGGCCGCCGTTTCCGTCGTCATCAGCCTCTTCGGGCTGGCTGCCACTGTCCTCTATATCCGCGCGCAAGCATCGGAGTTCGAACAATGAACATGACCGAGAGCCGCATCACGCTGACCCTCGTCTATGCGACGCTGTCGTTGCTACTGATCATCACGCTATTTCCCATCGTGCTGATGGTCCTGAATTCGCTGAAAGCGTCCGCCGAGATCGTGCAAAATCCGCTTGCCTGGCCGTCGGAGCTGCGCTGGGACAATTTTACCCGCGCATGGTCGGATGCCAATTTCGGACGCACGCTTCTCAACTCGGCGGTGCTCACCGGCATGACGATCATCCTCGTCTGCACCACGGGTTCGCTGACGGCCTACGTGCTCGCTCGCCGCAAGATCAAGACGTGGAAGATCCTCACCTTCTATCTTTTGGCAAGCACCACTGCGCCGATCCAGCTCTTTCTCTTCCCGCTCTACTTCGGCTTTGCCCGCTTCGGGCTGATCAACAACCCGATTGCCGTGTCCTTCATCTACACGGCGGTCTACTCGCCCTTCGCCATCATGCTTCTGCGCACCTATTTTCTTGCCGTGCCCAAGGAGCTTGAGGAGGCTGCGTTGATCGACGGGGCGACGCATTGGCAGGTGTTCCGCCGTGTCTTCTTGCCCATCGTCTCGCCGGGCATCCTCACGGTCGCGCTGATCATCGGGCTTTACTCGTGGAACGAGTTCCTGATCGCAACCACCTTCCTGCAGGATCAGGACAGGCTGACTGCCGTCGTTTCCTTCTTCCTGCTGTCCGGCCAGTACTCGTCCGATTGGGGCGAGATCATGGCGGCGGCCCTCATCATCATTCTACCCATCGTAATTCTCTTCATCCTGCTGCAGCGCCATTTCATCGAAGGAATGGCCGGCGGTTCGGTGAAGGGCTGACAAGGAGCTTCTGATGTCCATACCTGCAGACTACAACAACCGTGTCTACGCCGGCGTTCTCGGCAAGCTGATCGGCGTCTATCTCGGCCGCCCGTTCGAAAACTGGCGCTACAAGGATATTCTCCAGAAGCTCGGACCGATCACCTACTACGTCCACGAACGGCTGGGCGATCCGCTTGTCGTCACTGACGACGATGTCGGCGGCACCTTCGCTTTCCCGCGCGCACTCGACGACTACGGCATCTCGTCCGACCTTTCCGCCGAGGATATCGGTAAGGCCTGGCTGAACTACATCATCGAGGAACGCTCGATCCTCTGGTGGGGCGGAGCCGGCAACTCGACCGAACACACTGCTTGGCTCAACCTGAAGCGCGGTATTCCCGCACCCGCCTCCGGTTCGATCGAAACCAATGGCGCAACGGTCGCCGAGCAGATCGGCGCTCAGATTTTCATCGATGGCTGGGCGCTCGTGTCTCCCGGCAATCCGGCGCAGGCCGCAAAGCTCGCGCACGCGGCAGGTTCCGTCAGCCACGACGGTGAAGCGGTCCATGCCGCGGTGCTCTGGGCCGCGATGGAAGCGGAAGCCTTCGTCAGCAAGGATGTCAATCATCTGCTGGACACCGGCCTGTCGTATATTCCGAAGGATAGCCTGATCGCCAAGCTTGTCGCCGATATCCGCCAATGGACATCCGGTAACGAGGATTGGGAAGAAACCCGCCAAAGGATCGAGGACAACTACGGCTACGACAAGTATCCGGGCAATTGCCATGTCGTTCCGAACCATGCGTTGATGATCATGGCGCTTCTGCACGCTCCGCATGATTTCCAGCGCGGCCAGATGATCGTCAACACGTCCGGCTGGGATACGGATTGCAACGCCGGCAATCTCGGTTGCCTGCACGGCATCATGCTTGGGCTCGACGGGTTGGACGCCGGCCCGGATTGGCGTGGCCCGGTTGCCGACCGGCTCTACATTTCGACGGCCGACGGTGGCCGCTCGATCGCTGATGCCGTCGATGTTGCTCTCTGGCTTGCCAATCTCGGCCGCAAGCTTGCCGGTCAGGCCGCCGAACCGGCGCCCAAGGATGGTGCCAAGTTCCACTTCTCGCTGCCGGGTTCCGTTCAGGGCTTCCGCCCGCAAGGGGGCGATACGGCGCTCGCTGATCTCAAGGTAAGCGGCACCGGCAATGGTCTGGCGATCGATTTCTCGGCACTTGCGCCGGGCCGCGAGGCTGCAACCACCACGCCTGTGTTTACGCCGGCCGAAGTGACGAAGATGCGCACCTATGATCTGATGGCCAGCCCGCGCATTCATGCCGGCCAGGTGCTGAAGGCGCGTGTCAGCGCCGATGCAGGCAACAAGGGCATCGTCGAAGCCAAACTGCGCATCCGTCACTATGACGGGACGGACAACCTCGTCACCATCGACATGCCGAATGGCGAATTGCTGGCAGCCGGCGCATCCGCATCGCTCTCGTGGATAGTTCCGGAGACCGGATACCAGCCAATCGCCGAGGTTGGCCTGGTGCTGACGACGGCTGACGGCCGGGCAAACGGTCGTGTCGTCATCGACAGCCTGACCTGGGACGGTTGCCCGTCGGTAACCTTCCGCCGGCCCGAGGGTGCCGGTGATTTCTGGCGCCGCGCCTGGGTGAGCAATGTGCATTTCTTCTCCAAGCACTTCCCGCAGGATTTCCGCATCAGCCAGAACCGCGGCGACGGCATGATCATGCAGGGCACGCGCGACTGGACGGATTACTCGATCGAGGCGGATCTGATGCTGCACCTCGGTGATCACGGCGGCCTGGTGTTCCGCTCGCAGGGACAGCGCCGATACTACGCCGCGCTGGTCACCCGTGCCGGCGAGTTGCAGATCGTCAGGTGCAAGGATGAGGATCGCAAGGTACTTGTTTCCGTCGCGCTCGACGTCGAATTCGAAAAGGCTTTTACCCTGAAGGTCTCGGCCAAGGGCGGTCATTTTGAGGCGCGCGTTGGAGATGTCCTTGTCGAGGCCGATGATACGGCCTTTGAAGGTGGATCGGCCGGCCTCATCATCCATGAAGGCGCACTGTCGGCGACGCGCATCGCAATCGGCGCAGCATAAGGAGTGACAGGATGGCCAGCGTAACAATCGACAAGGTCGTCAAGCGCTACGGAAGCGCTGAGGTCATTCACGGCATTGAGGCAACCTTCAACGAGGGCGAGTTCGTCGTCCTCGTCGGCCCATCGGGCTGCGGGAAGTCAACGCTGCTGCGGATGATCGCGGGTCTGGAAGAAATCTCCGGCGGTGAAATATCAATCGGCAGCAAGGTGGTGAACAACCTGCCGCCGAAGAGCCGCGATATCTCGATGGTCTTCCAGAATTATGCGCTTTATCCGCATATGACCGTCGAGGAGAACATGGCGTTCTCCCTGACGCTGGCGGGCGCCAGCAAGGAGGAGAAGCAGAAGAAGGTGCGTGAGGCGGCCGAAATCCTCGGCCTCGTCCCGCTCCTCCAGCGCAAGCCGAAAGCCTTGTCCGGCGGTCAGCGTCAGCGTGTGGCCATGGGTCGCTCGATCGTGCGCAAGCCTCAGGTCTTTCTGTTCGACGAGCCGCTTTCCAATCTCGACGCCAAGCTTCGCGTGCAAATGCGCGGCGAGATCAAGTCGCTGCATCGCCGCCTCGGGACGACGATGATCTATGTTACCCACGATCAGATCGAAGCGATGACCATGGCCGACCGTATTGTCGTCATGCAGGCGGGCAAGATCGAGCAGGTGGGTTCGCCACTCGAACTCTACGACCGTCCCGCGAATGCCTTCGTAGCGCAGTTCATCGGCTCCCCGGCTATGAACCTGTTTCCGGCAGTCGCCCGGTCGGGCGATCTTGTTCTGCAGACGGGCAAGGGAACAGGGCTGAAAGCGCCCGCCGGCGTCCGTGAGGGGCAGACTGTACTGATCGGCAAGCGTCCCGAAGAAATCGCGCTCGTTGCCGAGGGCGAGCTTGGGGCCGTTGTTGAGAATATCGAGCCGACGGGGGCGGAAACCTTCGTGGAGGCGCGCCTCGGCGACCAGCTCATCTCGGTTGTCTTGCGCGAACGGCCGCAATTCGACATTGCGAGCCGGCAATACCTTTCGCTCTCCAAGGGCAGCGTGCATCTTTTTGATCAGGAGACGGGGCGACGGATCGCGTCCGCATAAATCGATAAACCCCAACGCTCGCCCGCGCGCCTGAGCGCATGGCCGAGCGTTGGCCCACGGCCGGTGCCATTCGCCCTGGTGACCAAATTTGTCTTATAAAAGCGCGCTGGCGATATCCTGCAGGATCTTCGCAAGCGACGCGGCTGAGCCAAACGGCCAGTTCCGCCTTGCCGTAAGTCTCATGCCATCATTGGAGACAACAGGCAGCATGGGCCACAGAGCCGCACTCTAAAGGTCGGCCGACACACGATCGGCGAGTAGACCTACAAGTCTCCGTGCCATCAGGTCCCCGCGACCAATATTCTTTCCAGAATATCTCAACGTTGTCGCTTTCGCGAAGGCTTCATCTCCGCTGGCGCTTTGCTAGTACGTCTTCAAGAGGGAGCGGGTTGGAAAATTCGCCCCTTTGTGCAAGCTGTCCGGCAATACGCTGGACGGCGTCGTTATAGGGTGTTGCTATGCCGTGCAGGCGGCCGAGTAGGACGATCTCGCCGTTTAGGAAGTCGACCTCGCTCGATGCGCCGCGGGTGAAGCTTTGCCAGGTCGATTGCTGACCGGGATGGATGCCGCTGTTGTCAGCCACCCGCCAGTTCGAAATATCAATGTTGCGCTCGGAAGGCGCGGCAAGCTTGTAGCCGGCTGCCTGAAGTGCAAGCCGCGCCTCTTCCACCAGGGCTTCGCCGATCTCGCTCCTGAGTTCCGCAGGGCCGTGGAACAGTTCCAGCACGTTACGGGCGTTGTGAAGCAGTTTTGCCGATTTCCAGCCGGTTATCTCGCCCGTCGTTTCAGCGAGGTAACCCGCGCGGCTGAGGTCCTCCGCGATGCGGTTGCTTGTCTCGTCGCGCCCCTTGGGAAAGCGCCCGATCGTCACGACGCCGACTTCAGGGTCGCCACCGCAAACGACACTCCCGGTTTCGGTAAACCGCGCCGGTGTCATGATGCTGGCGCCATAGACATGGGCGAAGGTTCGAAGCGCCAGCGCCTCGGTTGCCAACCCGTTCTGGAAGGTGACGATTGGAAGGATGGCGGCCGCCGGATCGGCCGTGCCTGAAACGCTGCGCCATGACCAGAAGGCAAGCGCGCCCGCCGCATCCTGCGACTTGACGGTCAGGAGCAGGATATCGCCGCGCGTCAGTTCGGGCGGATCCAAAAGATCGAAAGCATTGAGCTTCAGCTGCTGTGTGCCCGTCGGCCGCCGGTAGCTCAATCCGTGTTGCCTGATGTGGCTGATCTGCGCACCGCGACCGACCAGAGCGTAGGGAATACCGGTCAGTTCGAACTGCGCCGCAAGGCTTGCGCCGACCGCCCCGGCTCCGATGATTACATAGCGTGTCATGTCTTTGTCCTCGCCTTGTCCTTGATCAGACGCCCAGGTTCTGCCTGAGGGTTTCATGCTGGTAGTCGTGATGGAATATGCCGCGTCTTTGCAGCTCCGGGATCAGGTGATCGGTGACAGCAGAGAGACCGAGTTCGTATTTCAGGGTGAAGGCCAGGAAGTTGAAGCCGTCGCTCGCGCCCCTTTCATAGCGGTCCTGTAACTGGTCGGCGATGTTCTCCACCGAGCCGATCGGGAACCAGTGGCCGGCACCGCTGGAGTGGTAGATGATAAGGTCGCGCACCGTGCGGACCTTGCCGCTCTCGATAAGTTCGCGGAAGACGCCGAAGCGCGACCGGCGCCCCTGGACATTGGCCGTCTGCGGCAGGTCTTTGAGCGGGATCTCCGCGTCGAGGTCGATGCCTTCGAAATCAATGCCGCCGAACTGGCCGGCGAGCGATTTGCGCCCTTCCTCGAAATCGATGTCATCGATCACCTTTTGCCAGAAGCGCTTGGCCTCTTCGTCGGTAGAGCCGATGACCGGCGCCACGCCCGGCAGGATCTTGATCGCGTCCGGTGAACGTCCATAGGCCGTCGCCCGCTGCTTGAAGTCTCGATAGAGATCGATCGACGGTTCGGTTTCCGTGAGCCCCGTGGTGAAGATGACGTCGGCGACACGCGCCCCGAGCTGCCTTCCTTCGGTGGACGAGCCGGCCTGGGCGAGAATAGGTCTGTCCTGCGGGCTGCGCGAAACATTGAGTGGCCCCTGGACGGAGAAGTGGCGGCTGTTCCAGTCGATGCGGTGAACTTTGCCCGCATCGATGACCTGACGGCCGCTATCGTCATAGCTGACGGCGTCTGGCTCCCAGCTTTCCCATAGTGCCTGAACCACGCCCGCAAACTCCTCGGCGATCGCATAGCGATCGTCATGAGCGGGAAGCGGCTTGCCGAAATTCTTTTCCCCCGCCGAGGAGGTAACAAGGTTCCAGCCGGCGCGGCCCTTGGAGATGTGGTCGAGCGACAGAACCTGTCGGGCCAGATTGTAGGGCTCGGTGAAAGAGGTTGAAATCGAGCCGATCAGGCCGATGCGCGACGTCTTTGCGGCAAGCGCGCTGAGCAGCGTCACCGGTTCCAGCCCCGGCTTCGGCGCGGTGTCGCTGGTCACGAGCGCGTCGGCCAGGAAGACCGTGTGGATCTTGCCGCGTTCGGCCTGCTGCGCCTGCTCGACATAGGCGTCTATATCGAGGAGATTGTCGGTCGGGCCGTCGCGGCCCTTCTTCTTCGTCTGTCCGGTTCCGCCCAGAAGCAGGCCGAGCACCAGTCCTGGGCCGCGTTCACTGCTGCGGCCCGCCCATTTGTTCGTCATGTCGATTATCCCTCGGAAAAAGAGTCATGCCGTCGCGTAGCCGCGCTGTTCAACGGTGCGCACTTCGTGAGTGGGCTCCGGTGGCGTTGAATGCAGCCCGAGAGCGGACTGGTCGCGCTCCGACAACGGGTGGACCTGTACGAAGCCCTTGTGCAGTGACAGTTCCACCTCCACGCCGTAGACGCGCTTGATCAGTTCTGGCGAATACACGTCCGCTGGTCGCCCTTCGGCAATCACCACCCCGTCCTGCAGGAAGACCACGCGGTCGGTGAAGCGAGCTGCCTGGTTGAGATCGTGAATGGCGATCACGGCCGCAACGTTGTTCTTGCGGGTGACGTCACGGGCAACGGCCAATGTCTGCCACTGATAGCGGATATCGAGTGCGCTGGTCGGTTCGTCCAGAAGCAGGATTTGCGGATCCTGGGCAAGGGCGCGGGCAATCAGCACACGTTGTCCCTGGCCGCCGGAGAGCTCCGTCACTGCCCGGTCGCCGAGATCCTCAAGGCCCATGCGCTGCATGGCGGCGTCGACATGCGCCCAGTCCTCATCCCGCGGGCGGGTGCCGAAGTAGGGTGTGCGCCCGAGGAGCACTGCTTCGCGGATGTCAAGCCCGAAGGACAGTCCGATCGACTGCGGCACATAGGCGACGATGCGGGCGAGATCGCGGCGTGCAAGCTTGGTGAGGTCAGCATCGCCGTTCCAGGTGATCGACCCTGATGTCGGCGTGTTGATCCCGGCGATGGTCTTGATCAGCGTCGACTTGCCGGAGCCGTTCGAGCCCAGAAGGCCGACGAGCTCGCCCTTGCCGATCGTCAGGTTGGCGCCCTTGACGACCTGTCTTTTGCCGTAGCCGACTTCGAGTGAGGAAATCTGGAGGGTCATTCGATTGCCTTTTGTCGAGAGAGGATGAGGTAGAGGAAGATCGGTGCGCCGACCAAGGCGTCGATGATCCCAACGGGAATGACGCCAGGAGAGATGACTAGCCTGCCGACGGCATCGGCGACGACGAGGAGCAGGGCGCCGATGATGGCTGAAAACGCAATGAGGAAGCGGTGGTTGGGGCCGACGACCAGCCGCGCGATATGCGGCGCGACGAGGCCGACGAAGCCGATGATACCGGTAAACGCGATGGTTACCGCCGTGAGCGTCGCGGCGATTGCGATCGTCTGCAGCCGTACCGTCGAGACGGCGACGCCGAGGCTCTTGGCCGAATCGTCGCCGGCGAAGGCGATCGCATTGAGGGCGCCTGAGCGGAAGCGGATATAGGGGAAGGCGAGGGCAAGCAGCGCGAAGAGCGCGAGCACCTGATACCAGGCCGAATTGTTGACCGAACCCCATGTCCAGCGGACGATTGCCGCAAGCACCTCGTCCTCGGCAAAATACTGGATGCAGGCCGTCAGCGCGCCGAAGAGCTGCGAAAGTGCGATGCCGACGAGGATGAGCGTCGTTGCATGGAGATTGCGCGACGATGCGAGCGAGAGCACCAGCGCTGTGTTGATGAAGGAAAACAGAAGCGCGCCGATGACAAGCGATACCGCCGCGCTTCCGGCCGTGGCGCCGAAGACGACGATGGCCAGCGAGGCGCCAAAGGCCGCTGCAGGCGCGATGCCGAGCGTATAGGGGCTGACCAGCGGATTGCGCAGCAGGCCCTGAAACAGCGTGCCGGCGACGGCGAGCGCCGCGCCGCCGAGAATGGCGAGAAGCACGCGCGGCAGGCGCAGCTCCCAGATGACGTTGTGCATCAGGAGCGTGGTGCGATCCGTCGGTACCGTGCCGGTGATCTTGGCCCAGAAGGTTTGCAAGACGTTGACCAGTGTCGCCCCGGAAGTTCCGATCTGGATGCCGACAAGAGCGGTGATGATGACGGCGGCAATCCCGAGGCCGATCGCAAGCTTCTGGCCGGTATAGCGATCACGCGGTTTGCGGGTATTGTTCGGCGGGGAATGCGGCAAAGGCGGAGAATGGGATTCCGTTTGGACTAAACTCATATTTTCCTCGAAACTGAATGGGGTGTCGTCGCGCCGAGGCGCGTTGCGGCATTTCAGACCTTGCCGTCGAGCCTGTAGGCGTAGTCGGCGACGGAGCGGGCTTCGACACCCTGCGCCTTCAGCCAGCGGGCGAAGTAGGCGTCGACATCAACATCCGCGAGGCGATCAGGATAAAGCCATTTGGCGACGGCGAGCGCGCCGAGCTGCTTGCCGAGGGCGGAGAAGAAGAAGTTGCTGAAGACGATGACGTTCTTGTCCTGAACCGCCTTGATCGCGCTCCAGCCAGGGCGATCGATGATGCGCTGCGCCTGCGCCGCGAACTGTGTCTGGTCCCAGGGTGCATAGCCGGCCGCCAGGCCGTCGACGCCGTTGTGAATGATCACATCCGGGTTGCGATTGATGATCTCGACCGGATCGACCGTGTAGGTGTGGACCGATGCACTGCCGGTATTGGCAATGGTGATGTCGCCGAAGATGTTCTTGCCGCCGCCAAGCACGATCGTGTCATGGAAGCCAGAGCCGGGAAGCGACGTGGCGAAATCCGCATTGTTTTCGAAATAGACCTTCTTCGGCCCGACACCCTTCAGATGCTGAGCAAGCACCGCATCGATATCATCGTAGAGAGCTGCGAGATCCGCCGCTCCCTTTTCTTGGCCGAAGATCTTGCCGAGGTTGGACAGCTGTGCGCGCAGAACCTTCGGGTCCCAGGTGCTGACGACGACAACCTCGATGCCGAAGGGCTTCAACTTCTCGATCGCATCCTGCCATGGCGCATTGCGGCGGGTGAAGAAAACTTCCGCGCCGGAGGCGGCAATCGTTTCCCAGTTGGGGCCATTGTAATTGCCGGCGTCCGGAAGGCTGGCGAACTTGGCGAAATAGTCCTTGTTCGCCGGGTTCTTGGCGGGATTGGTGCTCTGGTCGATCGAGACGATCGTATCGCCAGCGCCTATCGCCCGAACGATCTCCGCCTGGTACCAGAGGTCGGTGTAGACGGCCTTGATCGGCGCCTTGACGCTGACCTCACGGCCAAGTTCATCGGTGATCGTTACCGTCTTTCGGTCATCGGTTTCGGCGAAGGCCGCCTGCGAAAATCCCTGGACAGACAGCAGCGAGCCGAAAGCAAGAGCGCCGGAAAGCGCAAGCGCACCGCGACGATTGACGGAAAGGTCGGATAGGATGGTCGATTTGCGCATTGGTTTCCCCTTGCAGCCGGATGGTGAAGGCGGATCGGACGAAACCCCTGGCCGACCGCTTGACTGTGAGCTTAGGGAAACCGTCAGCGTCTGAGAAAGGTCGATTTTTTATTGTCTATAGATTTAGTAGAATAATATTCGGCATTCGGTCTGCGCGCTGCCTCTGAAAAAGGGCTTGCCTTCGCAATTATAATTTCTATGCTTTTGATAGACAATTATGCCTTCATCCCGATCCGAATGAATTAGCCGGCGCATGCTGCCGGGCCAATGCAGGAAAGGAACTGACGCATGACACAGCTCCCCTCCAGTTTTTCCAGACGACCGCAAGATCTGCAGACACGTTCGCTTTTCAAGGTCGCGATCGTCGGCCGCGGCTTCACGGGCATGCTGACGGCCATTGCGCTGCTCAGGATGATCAAAAGGCCATTCCATCTTGTCATGTATGATCCGCAACAGACGGTCGATCTCAGCCGAGGCGTGAGCCAATCGGCGACGACTTTGCTCAACAGCCGTGTTCGCGACCTGTCCGTCGATCCAGTGGTTCGCGACGACTTCAGTAGGTGGCTCGAGGCAGAGCATACACTTGGCGATAGCGCCGGTGGTGCGCGGGCGGGACTGGATCAAACATTCGTGCCTGGGGAGCTGTTCTCCCTATATGTGCATCAGCGCTTCTCCGAAGTGCTGCAAAACAGGACCGATGTCGTCGTGCAGATCTGTCCGGAGATCGTAACGGTCTTGGATCATAGCGAAGAACTGGGATTTTCGCTTTCGTTCGGCGACCGGCAGAGCGCCCGCTTTGATGCGGTCTTTCTCGCCACGGGCTATGGGCTGCATGAAAATCCGACGGAAGGGCAGATAAGCCGTGCTGGCGATAATGTCGTCGTGATCGGTGCCGGCGTTCGGGCGGTCGATCGGGCCCTTCGCCTGTTGGCCGACGGCCAGGCGCGACACGTAACGCTTATTTCGGCTTCGGGTTTTCTGCCGCAATCGCATGCCCGCTCGGCCGTTGGGCCCATCGTTTCGGAGGAGCCGTTTCCGCGCACGCTTCGCGGTGCCTTCAGGCATTTGCGTCGGGCAGCTGAGGCCGCCAATGCCGATGGATCCGGTTGGCAGGGGATCATGAATGGCTTCCGGCTGCGCGCCCATGACCTGTGGCAGGAGTTGAGCGCGGAGGAACGCGGCCGCTTCAAGCGCCATGTGCGCGCCATATACGACAGCCACCGCAATCGTCTGCCGCCCGAGCATTTTGAGCGGCTTCATCGGGCCATCGCAGAGGGTGCCATCACGCTGCGCAAGGGCACGGTCGAACGCATCGCGACGAATGGTGTGCTTTTTTCAGGACCAGCGGGCCTTGAGGTGCTCTACGCCAGCAGGGCTGTGGACTGCCGGTCGCGGCCAACGGAACTGGATTCGCCGCTATATCGTTCCGTGCTGCGCGCGGGCCTCGCGAAGCGTGACGAACTCGACCTTGGCATTCTCGTCGATCGCTGCGGCCGCGCGGCACTGGAACCGCAGCGCTTTCAAGGCTTGTTTGCGATGGGCCCTCTCGGCCTGGGCAGTCTGCCGGATATCGACCTGGTGCCCGAGATCGTTACCCAAGGGCATGCCGCCGCTGCCGCGCTCGACAACTGGATCGATGAGCGCGCGCTTGTCGAGCAAAGCAGGGCGGATGAATAGAAGCCGAGCTTTTCGGCAAGTATTGAGCGTCAGATATCTACCCGATTTCTGACATGCCCTTCCTCCAGCAGGATCTTCACCGTCATCGCCGCGTTGTGGCGCATCTCGATTGCGGCGTGATCGGAGTAGAAGGCGTTGTGGGGGGTGATCACCAGGCGGCCCGCGAGCCAATCTTCCCTGTTGCGCCAGGCCGAAAGAAGCGAATGGTTTCGTGGCGGCTCCTCGGCCAGTGTGTCGATCGCGGCTGCCGCCAGATGACCGGTTCGCAGCGCGGTCTCAAGCGCGTCGAGATCATCGAGCAGCTCGCCGCGCGCCGTGTTGACGAGCATCGCTCCGGGCTTCAGCCGCGACAGCGTCTTCGCGTCCAGAAGACCGCGCGTTTCGGCGTTAACGGGGCAGTGGAGCGTTAGGATATCCGCCTCGGCAAGGAGTTCGTCGAGCCGGTCGACGCGTTGGTAGCCGATCGCCTTTTCATGGCCGCGCGGCTGGCCGGGATCGTAGCCTAGGATGCGGAAGCCGAATGGTTTGAGGCGGTTGATGACAGCCGTGCCGATTCGCCCGACGCCGATGACGCCGACCGTGGCGCGGTTTGAACGCGGGAGCGGCTTCAGGCTGTGAACTTGCCAGCCGGTTGTGTAGCCGCGAGCGCGGGCGTCGTGTTCCCAGAGCCGACGGTGCAGCGAGAGCATCATGGCGACGGCGTGGTCGGCTACTTCCTCCGTGCCGTAGTCGGGATTGTTCGCAAACGGGATGCCGGCCGCCGAAAGCGCCAGCAGATCGATCTTCTCATAACCGACGCCATAGCGCACCACGCCCTTGCAGCGCGCAAGATGGGCGATGCTCCTTGCCCCGAGCCGTGCACCCCAGACCATCAGCGCGTCTAGGCGGGCAAGTCGCTCCGGCGAAAATAGCGTTTCGTCGGTGGTCGCGAAGTAGTCGATCTCGACCGCGTCGCCCAACAGCTTCGCCTCGAGGTCAGGCGTGTCGAACATGTGGTCGGTGATGCCGACCACGTATTTCCGTTGTCCTGTCATGCCTAGCCCCGCCTAATTCCGCCTCTGGCTCTGCCTTGATATCGCGAAGAAACGCATCGCCAGATGCGGTAACGCTCGACTATTCCGCGGCGATCGCCGTGGGCGCGGAGCGGGTGCGCACCAGGGCCGCTGCCTGGATCAGCGCCTGTTCGACGCGGCCAGTGATCGCGGGCGATGGGGCGCCATCGGTGAAGTCCCGGCTCGACGCATAGACGGCGGTCGGAACGACAAAGGCCTCGAAGAAGGCAAACAGCGGACGGAGCTGATGCTCGACCATCAGTGCGTGCCGGTCGCCGCCACCGGTTGCGGTCAGAATGATGGGCTTGCCGCGCAGGTCGGCCGGATCGAGCAGGTCGATCACATGCTTGAACAGGCCGGTATAGCTTCCCTTGTAGGTCGGTGAGCCGATGACGAGGGCGTCGGCCTCGATGATCGTGCGGATCACCGCCTGGGCTTTCGTATCGAGGTCGGTGATCGAACGTGCAGTCGCCAGCGCCGGGCCGAAATCCTCGACGTCGAACACCACGTGCTCCAGACCCGCGCGCTCGGCGAGCGACGCCGTCACGCTCTCGACGAAGCGCTTGGTGCTGGAGGGGCGGGTGATATTGCCCGAGAAGCCGACAATAAGATCGTTGCTCATTAAAGTTCCTTTCACGGGTTTTCCCGCTTATTCGAGGGGTGGGGCTGGCCTGAGTGGCCGGTTCGCACGTGCAGATGTTTCAGGTGCAAGAGGATATCGCGATGCCGCGAGGGCCTCTCGCTATGCCGTCCTGAGCACCGGTATGGCCGGGGAGCGCTCCAAGCGAGCGGCCTCCTCGGCGTGCCATTTCTGATAGGCGGCGCGGCCCAGTATCGAGATCGACGTGTCCTCCTGTGGTGCGTGCACCAGCACCGATTGAACGTCCCTGAAATGCCGCTCGATGCCGAGATCGGCATTGAGGCCGGGATTGCCAAGGCCGCGCACCGCGATCTGCACCGCCTCACGCAGCTGGCGGCCAGCGATCAGGCGGGCCCGGATCAGTCTTTCGGCAGCACCATCCGTGGATGCGAGCGCGCCAAAAATGATCTCGCGGGCGCCGGAAACGAGAAGGTCGATTTCGCCCGAGAGGGTGACGAACCTCTCGGTCCGCGCGATCGGGTGGCCAAGGTTGGAGGGAATGCGTTCATGCGCGAAACGAATGAAGGCCGATTGCGCGGCTTCGGCGGCGCCGAGATAGATCGCGGTCAGCGCGAGGTTCATCGCGGCGTGGGCGCGGTTATCCTGCTGAGCAACCGAGGGGTCGACCAGTTCCAGTGCGTTTTCCGCGGGGACTTCGACATCGACATATTCGACATCGTGCGAGCCCGTCGCCCGCATGCCGAGGCTTTTCCAGTTTTCGATGACGCGAATGCCCGGCAGGCCGTTCGGCACGACGAATGTCCCGACCCGAGCCGAGAGCTCGTCCGTGTGCGCCCAGACGAGGAAGTGGGTGAGGCCATGGGCGCCCGTCACGAAACGCTTGCGACCGCTGATCGCCCAGCCGTTCGGCGTGCGGCGCGCAACGGTGGCGGGAAGGCCGCCACGGGCGGGCGAGCCCAGCTCCGGCTCGACGCGCGCGGCATTGAGGAGCAGCGGACGCTCTTTCGCCTCGGCGAGCAGGCGCCGATAGAGATCATCAGGCCAGTGACTCTTGGTTGCCTGGCCGAGATGATTGAAGATCGTCATGGCGCTGATCAGCGCCACCGATGGATCGCCCCGACCAAGTGCCGCGAGGATATGGGCGGCATCGCTCAGCGTACCGCCCTTGCCGCCGTAGCGGCTGGAAACCGTGCTTTCGAGCAGCCCGGCTTCATGGACGGCACGAATGCCGGCCCAGGGAAACTGGCCTGTCTGATCGGCTTCGGGTGCTGCTTCCGCGAGGATGCGCACGGCGTCATCAAGGGCGATCTTTTTATAGGGCATGCTGAGGCCTTCTGGTTGTCGGAGTGCATCCTTCTCGTCTCGTGAGGATGCCTTTTCAGGCGGACGCTGAGAGAGCTGCGGTCCGGCGCTGCGGCCGGACCGCATGCATCATGCGGCGTTCTTCTTCTTGGCGTTTTCCCGTTCGCGGATGCCCTCGCGCACCAGCGGCAGGATGTAGCGCCCGTAGTCGACCGCATCGTTGAAATTGTCGTAGCCTCGGATGGAGATCAGATCACAGCCGAGGTCGATATAGTCGAGAATCGAATCCGCGATGGTGCGTGGCGAACCCACGAGCGCGGTGGTCGCGCCGCTCGCATTGGTGGCGGTCACCGTCGGATACCAGAGCGCGCGGTCATGCACGTCGCCGCGAGCCGCGATATCGAGCAGGCGCTGCGAGCCCACATTGGCTGGCGGCGTGGCGTTGATCGGCGCGCGCGCCAAGCCCTTCTGACGGTTGGCGGTCAGCTGATCGAGAACCTTGTGGGCCTTCTCCCAGGCGAGTTCGTCGGTTTCGGCGACGATCGGGCGGAAGGTGACCCAGATGCGCGGACGATCCGTGCGGCCGGCCTTCGCGGCTTCGGCGTAGATCCGGTCGATCTGCTGCTTGGTCTCCTTGAGCGGCTCGCCCCAGAGTCCGAAGATGTCGCAGAGCGATCCACCGATACGATAGGCCGCATCCGAGGAGCCGCCGAGGGAGATCGGGATGAGACCGTTGGTGGGACGAACGGCGCTGCGGAACTGCTTGAACTGATAGTATTTCCCATCGAAGTCGAAGGGCTCCTTGGATGTCCAGGCGAGGCGCAGGATGCGAATATACTCTTCCTGGCGTTCGTAGCGCTCTTCCTTGTTGAGGAAGTCGCCTTCACGCGCCTGCTCATCGTCGCTGCCGCCGGCGATGAAGTGGACGACGACGCGGCCGCCGCTCAGCTGGTCGAGCGTCGCGAGCGATTTCGCCGCGACAGTCGGATAGACCGTGTTCGGCCGCAGCGCGACGATGATCTTGATGTTCTTTGTATGCGCCAGCACCGTGGCGCCGAGCGTGAAAGGGTCGAAGGACGACGAGGAGTAGGGAATGAGGGTGTAGTTGAAGCCGTAGTCGTCAAGGGCGCGTGCGTAGCGTTCCAGAAAGAGCGGGTCGACGGGCGCATCCGGCAGCGGGTTCAGGTCGTTCGACGCGTTTGGAAAGCTTACGCTGATGAATTCCGCGGTCATGGGATCTCCTTGATGGTGACGGCCAGTGCTTGGACGTTAAGCAGTGGCGAATTGATAATGAAGAGAGACATTTCTATTTCTATAGAAAAGATAGAATATTTTGCTGCCGTGCGGTTTTGAGTGAGGGCGGTGGTCGCTATGTCTGCTCTGCTTGAGGCTAGAAGCCGGGCGTCCAGCCAAGCGCTGGCGCGACCGTGCGGGAAAGGTCGGTCAACAGCCTGATGTTGTCGGGCAGGCCGAAGGCGGGGGGAAGGAACAGCACCACCTCGTCGGCGGCCGCAAGGCCTGGGTCGTTGAAGACGGCGTCGATCACCTCGTCGGGCGAGCCTTGAAACACCGGCGAGATCCTGAGATCGGCGGATTGCGTGGGCGGCGCGAGCGCGCCGTTAGGGCGCGATGCGGCAATGCCCTTGGTTCGCCGCTCGAGATCGTAGGCGGCGTATTTCTCGCGGACGTCGGCGCTTGTGCCGACAAGGATAGAGGCGGCGACGGCGACCGGAGGCGGTTCGGTTTTCCAGAGCCTGCGCCAGGTCGACCGGTAGGCTTTGATGATCCGGGCCTGGTATTGGCCGAAGGTCTCGCCCTCGTCCAGGTCATGCAACACGGTTCCCGAGATCAGGCCGATGCCGAGTTCCGCCGCCTGCACGGCCGAGCTCAGGCTCGCCGAGCCCTGGCGGATACGCGCCCGCAATGTCGGGCTGTGCGGCGTCACCCGTAACTCGGCGCCTTGAGGTGCGCCCTGACCGGGTTCAGTTACGGTATGAAGCACCTGGCCCGAGATTGCAGCGAGAAACCGCGCCTGGCGGCGCTTGGCTTCAGTGCGCGCATCGGTGTCGGTGGTGCCGAACACGGCGTCGAAGGCAGCGTTGGCGCCCGTTGAGATCGCCAGTTCCAAGCGACCGCCGATCAGGAGATCCGTGGTGCCGGCCGCTTCTGCAAGCAGGATCGGATCCTGATAGCGCATCGGGATCACCGCAGAACCGAGCGTGATGCGGCTGGTGTGCTGGCCAGCGGCGGCAAAGAACGGAAGCGGCGAGGACAGATAGTGGTCGAAGTGCCGCTGGTAGGCCCAGCCCGATTGATAGCCGAGCGCCTCGGCCTGCCTGAACAGCTCGATACCATCCTTCAGGCCTTGGGCCGGACCGGTGTCGTCGCTGAACGACACGCGCGTGTTGAAACCCAGTCGTTGCTTCGGCCGGAAGCCCACAGGCACGGTATTGGCGGATGCGGCGATGGTCATGCGATTTGCTCCTGACGATTGACTTGCCGGAGCTTGCCGCGCGGCGTGGAGCGGCTTCGGCGATCCCCGCGGGGATAGATTCCAGCAGGGACGCGGTGTAGGGATCCTTCGGCGCTTCGAAAATCTCGGCGACCGTTCCATGCTCGACGATGCGGCCCTGCCGCATAACCGAGACGGTGTGCGCGAGTTGGCGTACCAGGGCCAGATCGTGCGAGACGAAGACATAGGTCAGGCCGAGCTTTGCCTGCAGCGACAGCAGCACCTCGACGATATCGGCCTGGACACTGACATCGAGCGCGGAGGTCGGTTCGTCGAGCACGATGACATCAGGCCTCAGCACCAGCGATCTGGCGATCGCCACGCGCTGGCGCTGGCCGCCTGATAGTGCGCCCGGCTTGCGGCCCAGCAGATGCTCGCCAAGCCCGACATCGGCCAGGGCCTCGCGAACGCGAAGGTTGCGCTCCATAGGCGTGCCGATCTTGAACCTGTCGAGCGGCTCGCGAACGAGGTGCTCGACCTTCCAGGTCGGGTCGAGCGAGGTGAACGGGTTCTGGTAGACGAGTTGCAGGTGGCGCCACACGGAGCGCAACGCGGTCCGGCTTTGACCAGTCACCGTTTCGCCGGCGACGGTGATCGCGCCGCTGTCGGGCTCCTCCAGTCCGAGCAGCAGCCGGATGGTGGTCGTCTTGCCGGAACCGGATTCGCCGACCAGCGCGTGCGTGGTTCCCGCGGGGACCTCGAAGGAGATGTCGTCCACCGCCGTCAGCGTCTTGCCGTCGACCGTGAACCGCTTCGTCACGCCGCCGACGGTGATTTTTGGCGTGCTACTGCTGTCCTTGAGAAGCGCGAGGCCGGGGTCGCGAAGCCTCGCGTAGCGGTTCGGATTGAGGGCTGGAACATCGGCATGCAGCTTGCGGGCATAGTCTGATACCGGTGCGGCGAAGACCGTCGATGTCCGGCCCACTTCCTGCGCCGTTCCGTTCTTGAGCACAACCAGCGAATCCGCGCGCTCGGCGGCGATCGCCAGGTCGTGGGTAATCAGGAGAAGGCTGATGTCGAGCTCATGCTGCAGGCGCGACAGCAGATCGAGAATCCGTTTCTGGATGGTGACGTCGAGCGCCGAGGTCGGCTCGTCGGCGACGAGAAGCGCGGGGCGGGGCAGTACCGCGAGACCGATCAGCACACGCTGGAGCATGCCGCCGGAAAGCTGGTGCGGGTAGGATTCGTAGACGCGGGCGGGATTGTCGAGGCCGACCTGCGCGAAGGTTTCGAGGATGAGCGCCTCGCGGATCGCCGCATTGGGTTCGTCGGTCAGCGCCGCGGCCTCCAACGCTTGCGCGCCGATCGTGCGAACGGGATTGAGCGCGTTGCCCGGGTCCTGCGGCACGAAGCCGATCTTGCGTCCGCGAAGCGGCCGGAACTGGCGCTCGGATTGCGCCAGTATGTCCTTACCGCCGAACACGATCGTCCCATTCGCCGCGCCGCCACTTGGCAGCAGCCGCAACACGGCACGCGCGATCGTCGATTTGCCCGATCCGGATTCGCCGATGAGCGCCAAGCTCTTGCCCCGTCCGAGTTCGAAGTCGACGCCATGGACCACCTCCTGGCGTCCATAGGACACCGAGAGGTTTTCGACGGCCAGGAGTGGTGCCGCGCTGGTCGCGACAACGGCGTCCTGCTGGGCGATGAAGGCGGTGTTCAGTCTGTTTTGCGAAGCCATCGGCTGATCCTGTTCACAGAGAGGACGGTCGCGATCGTGACGAAAGCGGGTGCATAAACGAGCCAGGGCCATTTGAGATAATCCTTTCCGATCGAGATCAGCAGGCCCCAATCGGAGGCTGGCGGCGGGTCGCCGTAGCCGAGGAAGGCAAGGCTGGCGATGACGAGGATGGACTCGCCGAATTGCAGAACGGCGAGCGGCAATACCGAGCGCGAGGCGTTCGGGAGTACATGGCGCAAGAGGATGTACCAGCGCGAACCGCCCGACAGGAACGAGGCCTCGACGAAGGTCGACTGCCGGGTCTTGATGACCTCCGAGCGCGTGACGCGCGCGAAGAAGGCGACGGCCGAGACACCGGTCGCGATGGCGGCGTTGATCGTCTCGAAGCCGATGGCCGTCACCACGATGACCGCCAGCAGAAACTTGGGAATGGAGAGCAGCACATCGACTAGCCGTGCGAAGACGATATCGACCCATCCGCCAAGAAAGCCGGCGACCAGCCCGATCAACCCGCCCGCCACGACGCCGATGACGACGGCGACGAGCGCGCTGGAGACCGACGAGGCGGTGCCGAAGACGACGCGGGCATAGACATCGCGGCCGAGATGATCGGTGCCAAACCAATGCGCGAGGCTCGGGCCCAGCAGCTTGTCGGCGGGAACACCGACAACAGGGCTATGGCTGGTGAACAACTGCGGCGCGATCGACCATCCGATCACGATCGCGATAATCGCGAATGATAGCACGACGGTGGCAGCGAGGCGCAGAGCGGCGAGCCGATCGGAGCCTGAGAGGGAGAGATTGGAAACGAGGCTCATGGATGCACCGCCGTTGTCGTGCCGAGCGCGCTGTCATCGGCCGTTGTCGGGCGACGCTTCGCGGCTCCGAGGAGCTGCACGCGAGGATCAAGCAGCGGGTAGAGGAGATCGGCGATCAGGTTGACGAGCACGAAGACGACGGCGCCAAGCGAGACGATCGCCTGCAGCACCGGCAAGTCCTGCGTGCTCACCGACCGCTGCACCAGACTGCCGACGCCGGTGCGTCCAAACACGGTTTCGGTGATCAGAGAGCCGCCGAGCAGCTCGCCGATGGTCAGCGCGACGACGGTTACGACGGGCAGCGAGGCGGGCTTGAGGAGATGCCGGACGAAGAGGCGCATCTGGCCGATGCCGCGGCTGCGCGCAACGGCGGCATATTCCTGCTCGGCTTCCTTGTCGAGATTGGCGATCAGAACTTCGGCGATCTGCGCGGAGACCGGAATGCCGAGTGCGACAGCGGCAAAGAAGGTCGCCCAAGCGCTGTCGGGGTTGATCACCCGGAAGAGGCCGAGCTGGAAGCCGAAGACGTGGATCAGCACTAGGCCGATGACGAAATTCGGTACGGAGAGGAAAAGCGACGGAAAGCCGCGCAACAGCCCCTGTCCGAACCGCTTGGGCACGAAGCGGGTGCCATAGGCGACCGCCATGGCGAGCACCAACGCGACCGCGAGGCCGGCGGCCGCCAGGATGAGCGTCGAGGGCAGCACCTCGCCGATCAGGGTGGCGACGGGTCTGTTGGAGCGCATCGACATGCCGAGATCGCCGGTCAGGAAGCCGGAAAGCGCGTTCCACAGCTGCACGATCACAGGCTTGTCGAGGCCCTGCGCGGCGATAATCTCGGCAATCTCTTCTTCGCTGAAGCCATTCTGCGGGTTGCGCAGGACGCTGGTGATCGGGTCGCCAGGCAGGATGCTGACGACCACGAAGGTGAACACATAGGCCAGCAGGATGACGACGGCAGCCTGGCCGAGCCGTTTGGCGGCGTAGGTTAGGTAGACATTGTTCATGCCGATGCCTCACATGTTTCAGGTGTTCGCGCGTCAGCCGACGAGCGAGGCCGTGTAGTAGCTGGCATAGGCGACGCCGTTATAGACCTCGCCCTTCAGCTTCGGCGACTGCACATAGATGCGCTGGACGATCTGCGTGCGCGGAATGAAGTAGCCCTGTTCGAGAACATATTGCTGCAGGTCGTCGAGGAGCGGCTTGCGTTCATCGATGGAGCCGGCGCCAGCGATCTTGTCGCGAAGGTCGTTGAGCTTGGCGTCGCGGTCGTCCAGCGCGAACCAGTTCTCGCCATTGTTCGCGTTTGTCAGGATGCTGGCGACCGTGCCGGCGTCGATGAAGCTGCGCGTCACCTCGTAGGTCGGGACGGCCGCTCCGCCGAACTTCACCTTTTCGCCGAAGGTCACGACGTCATAGGTCCGGATCGCAACCTTCCAGCCGATCTTGCCGAGTTGCTGGGCGATCAGCTCGTCGACCGACTTTGAGGTGGCGAGATAGGGGTTGGAGTGGATGGTCAGCACCAGCGGCTTGCCGTCCTTGCTGCGAATGCCGTCTGCGCCCTTTGCCCAACCGGCTTCGTCGAGCAGCTTTTCGGCCTTCTCGGGATTGTAGCTCAAAAGATCGCTGTGGTCGGTGGCGCCCGGCACGTTGCTCTGGATGAAGGACGTCGCCAGCTTCCAGTCCGGCGTATAGACGGTGTCGATGATTTCCTGCCGGTTGATGCCGGCCTGCAGGGCCTGGCGAACCTTGACGTTGTCATAGGGCGCCAGCTTGGTGTTGACCGCCCAGCCATTGACGAAGCCGAGATAGCGCGGCGTGGCGATGGTGAAACCTTCGTCCTTGAGCGACTTCAGCTCCTGCGGAGAGGCATTGTAGGCAATGTCGGCCTGGCCGGATTGAACCGAGGCGACCCGGAGGGATGGTTCCGACACCAGCTTGTAGGTGATGGAATCGAGGAAGGCGGGGCCGGTGTGGCCGACGGCTTCCGGTCCCCAGTTGTAGTCCTTGCGCTTGACCAGCGTGACGTGATCGCCCTCTTTCCAGCTTTCCACCACAAACGGGCCGCTGCCGGCGGTCTTGCTGAGGTCGGCCTGCTCAGAGGCCGGCAGCGCGATGCTCTTGGGAGAGATCAGGATCGATCCGTGATAGCCGAGCGTCGGTATGAAGCCGAGCGTGGGCTTCTTGAAGAAGACCTTCACGGTGCCGGCATCGACGGCCTCGGCGTGGTCATAGGTCTTGGGGAAGAGGCCGATCGGGTTGATGCCTTCATTCTTTCGGCCCGCGTACCAGATATCGAGATTGGCGACGACGGCGGCCGCATCGAGCGGCGCTCCGTCCGAGAAGGTCACGCCGCTCTTCAGATGAAGCGTGAATTCGGTTGCCTTGTCATTCTGTTCCCAGCGCTCGACCAGCCACGGGCTGACCTTGCCGTCCTGGTCGACGTAGAGCAGCTTGTCGGTGACGTGGCCCCAGATATGGCCCTGAAAGCTGGAGATCGCGCTGTTGTTCGGGATCCAGGTGTCACCGAGGGAATCGATCAGGAAGGTGATGTCGCCACCTTCGCGCGGCGCGTCGGCGGCCTGCGCGAAACGAGTTGCCGAGGCAACGAGCGCTGCACAAGCGGCCACGGATGTGGTGATCAACAGACGACGTCGGGAGAGGGAGAGCAGGGAGGAACGTTCGGTCATGGGTGATCCAGATGATGGGAGTGATATCTTGGTTATGGTGACGGGTCGCGGAGACGTGCGGGCGCGAGGCCTCGGCGAAGTGCCGCGACTTGTAAGGGTGCATGAGCGATAGGCGCGGGAGGAAAGCCCGGCGTTATCGGGCCGGCATGGTGGGGCACATCGCGCGCGGACCGTGCGTTCTGGTCTTTGTGTCGGTCATGAAAAGCTCCCTCGTTTCGGCTTCAAGTTCATGACGGACAGCCTAGCAGCGCATCCCATCGGAGAAAGATTAGTTATTCTTTTTCTATGGAATTTATAGATTAATTTGCCGGAATTTCGGACGCTGTTTGGATTGGTGTTTCAGGGCGTTTTCCAAGAGCGGACCTCACGTCCGATCGTCGAGCGCGGCCTCGATGCCGGCATGGTCTTCGCGCGCCACGAAGCGCATCGGTTCGAAGATTCGAACTGGCGGCAATGGGCCGGCAAAGCGCTCAAGTTCAACCCGCGTGATCTGCCCGGTCGAGCCCTGCGCCAGCTTAGACGTGCCGATGTCGCGCGTCAGGATGTTCGGGTTTCCGTGAATGCAAATGGTGGTTTCCGCTTCAGGATCGGCGGGCTCGAACCAAGCGCCGGTCGCCAGCTGCATCACGCCCGGCCGCACGTCGTCGCTGAGGATCGCGGCAGCGAGGCAGCTGCCGCGCCCGTTGAACAGCCTGACGATATCGCCGTCCAAAATACCGCGCGCGATCGCATCGGCGGGATTGATCCGGATCGGTTCACGACCGTCGATCTTCGTCGAGCGGCTGAAGGCGCCATAGTCCAGCTGGCTATGCAGGCGCTGGTAGGGCTGATTGCAGATCAGGTGCAGGGGATAGCGGGCTTCGTCCCCGGCCTCTCCTCTCGAGCCCGGCGGATACCATTGCGGATGGCCGCCGCAATCGTCGTAGCCGAAGCGCGCGACCGTCTCGGAGAAGATCTCGATCTTTCCCGACGGCGTCTGCAGCGGCGAGGCGTCCGGATCATGCCGGAACCCGTTCGCCGGGCCGCCATCGTCGGGCTTGCTGGGAAGGCGCAATTCGCCTCGCTCCCAGAATGTCTCGAAATCAGGCGCCTCGTGGTTGCCGGCGGCGAGCGCCTGACGCGTCGTCTCGAACAGAAAGGCCAGCCATTCGCGGCTCGTGCGGTTTTCGGTGAAAAGCTCGAACTTGCCGAGCCGCCGCGCGATCTCGGCAAAAATCTCGTAGTCATCCCTGGCTTCGCCGACCGGCTCGATCAGGTGCTTCATCGCGATCATCAGCTGGTCGCGATCCGCAGCACCTATGTCGTCACGCTCGAGCGTCGTGGTTGCCGGAAGCACGATGTCGGCGTGTCGCGCCGTCGAAGTCCAGGCCGATTCATGCACGATGATCGTCTCCGGCCGCCGGAACGCCGCCCGCAGCCGGTTGATATCCTGGTGATGATGAAACGGATTGCCGCCCGCCCAGTAGACCAGGCGGATATCGGGATAGCGAAGAGCTTGGCCGTTATAGTGAAACGCTTCGCCGGGGCCGAGCAGCATGTCGGCGATCCGCGCGCAGGGAATGAAATCGGGCACCGGGTTCTTGAACTGGTTGAGCGTCGGCAGCGGCACGGCGAGAAGCTTCTTGCCGATATTGCCGAGGGCACCGAGCGAATAGGAATAGCCGCAGCCATCCAGCCCGATCTGCCCGAGCATGGCCGCAAGCACGATCCCCATCCACACCGGCTGCTCGCCAAAATCGGCGCGTTGCAGCGAATGGCTGACGGTGATCAGTGTCCTGGACCGCGCCATGGCGCGCGCGAGGTCGCGGATGGCGTCAGCGCCGATGCCGCATATCGAGGCCGCCCATTCGGGGGTCTTTGGCATGCCGTCCGCGCGGCCGAGGAGATAATTCTCGAAGCGGTCGTAGCCGACCGTGTAGCGGTCGAGAAATTGGCGATCGTGCAGCTTTTCGCTGACGAGCACATGCGCGAGGCCCAGCATCAAGGCCACGTCGGTACCGGGAACGACGGGCATCCACTCGGCATTCACTTCGGCTGGAAAATCATCGGCCAAGGGGCTGACCAGCACGAAGCGCGCGCCGCGGGCGCTCGCCCCTTTCAGCTTCGGCAGCACGACATGGTTGCTGATGCCGCCGCCGTGCACATCAGCATTCTTGATTGCCATGCCGCCGAAGGCGACGATCAGCTCGCTGCTGCGCTCGATCGCATCCCAAGTGACGCTCTTGCGGTCGAAGCTGTCATAAGGGCCGAGCACATGCGGGATGATGACCATCGCCGCGCCGGAACTGTAGGTGTTGACGGAACGCACATAGCCGCCGAGCACATTGAGGAAGCGATGGATCTGGCTCTGTGCATGATGGAACCGGCCGGCGCTCGCCCAACCGTAGGAACCGCCGAAGACGGCCGTCGGGCCAAAAGTCTCGTAAACCCGGCGAAGCTCCGCCGCGACGAGCTCCGCCGCCTCCGACCAGCTGACTTCGACATAGTCGTCGGCGCCGCGTTTTTGCGCGTGGCCGGGCTTTCCCTCAAGCCAGCCCCGCCGCACGGCCGGTCGCCTGATGCGCACCGGACTATCGGCGATCGCCGCCAGATTGCCCAGCAGCGGCGACGGATGCGGATCATCAGGGTGAGGCTTTATCTCCAGCCGGCCATCGGCCATTCGGCCGGAGAACGCGCCCCAGTGAGAGCTGTGAGGTTTAAACGCATTCATGTCGAAACGCCCTCGCCATCGCGGTCGGTTGGAGAATGTGGGATCTATCGCGGAAGGATCTTTCCGGGGTTCATGATATTCTGGGGATCGATGGCGCTCTTGATGACCGCCATCAGGTCGACGGCATCGCCGTGTTCCTCGCGCATATAGGCGATCTTGCCCGAGCCGACGCCATGTTCGCCGGTTGACGTTCCGCCGACGGAAATCGCGTATCGCACCATCTTCTTGTTGATGGCCGCGACCTCCTCGAGTTCGGCGTGGTTGTCCGGATCGACCGCGAAGACGACGTGGTAGTTGCCGTCTCCCACATGGCCGAGGATGGCGGCGGGCACGCTGCAGGTCTCAAGCAGTTCGCGGGTCTTGATGATGCAGCCGCTGAGTTCCGATACCGGCACGCAGACATCGGACGACCAGCCTTTGGCGTTCGGGCGCTGCGAGACGACGGCGTAAAATGCGTTGTGGCGTGCCTTCCATAGGCGGTTGCGGTCCTCAGGCGCGTTGGCCCACTCGAAGTCCCGGCCACCAATGTCCTCGGCGATCGCCGCGACCATCTCGACCTGTTCCTGGACGCTGGCGGGCGAGCCGTGAAACTCGAAAGCCAGCGTGTCCTCGATCTTCAGCGAGAGGCCGGAATAGGCGTTCACCGCCTGGATCAGCCCACGGTCCATCAGCTCCATGCGGGCAACGGGTATGCCGAGCTGCACGACCGCGATCGCGGCGGCGACCGCCTGCTCGACGGTCTCGAATGAGCAGAGTGCGGCCGAGATGGTTTCGGGAATGCCGTAAAGCCGCAGCGTCACTTCCGTGATGATGCCGAGTGTGCCCTCGGAGCCCACGAAGAGCCGCGTCAGGTCGTAGCCTGCAGACGATTTGCGCGCCCGGCCACCGGTGCGGATGATCTGGCCATTGGGGAGCACGACGGTCAGCGACAGCACGTTCTCGCGCATCGTGCCGTAGCGCACCGCATTGGTTCCGGACGCACGCGTCGCGGCCATGCCGCCGATCGAGGCATTGGCGCCCGGGTCGATCGGGAAGAAAAGCCCCATGTCGCGGAGATGAGTGTTGAGCTGCTCGCGGGTGACGCCGGCCTCGACCGTGCAGTCGAGATCCTCCGCGCTGACGCGGGAGATCTGTGACATACGCGAGAGATCGATCGAAACGCCGCCGCGCGCCGCCGTCAGATGACCTTCGAGCGACGTTCCGGCCCCGAATGCGATGACTGGCACACCTTCTGCCGCGCAAAGCCGGACGATCTGCGCCACTTCTTCCGTGCTCTCAGCAAACACCACGGCATCCGGGATCGCCGGCGTGTAGTGGGATTCGCCGCGGCCGTGCTGTTCGCGAAGCGCCTGCGCCGTCGAGAAGCGGTCGCCGAAAAGCTGCCGCAGGGTTTCGCCGAGCGACGACGGAAGGGTGGGGGACATGATCAACTCCGCGGAAATAGTCTCGAAACAAACAAGCCGGGCCCCGTTACGAAGCCCGGCCTGGTATCAGGTCAGGCGACCAGCTTTTCGCCCTTGAGGTGACGCTCAAGGAAGTGAAGGCTGTCCTGTCCCCAGTAGAGTTCGTCCTCGTAGCGGTAGGTCGGAAGGCCGAAGACGCCGGCTGCCTTGGCGGTTTCGTAATTGGCCTTCCAGACCGCCTGCATGGCCTCGCTCGCACCCTGCTCATCCAATGCCGCGCCGTCGAAACCCTCGCCATCGGCGATAGCGCGCCGAACAGCGGCGTTGCCGATATCCTCGCCACCGGTCCAGAAGGCTTCCTGCAGCGCGCTCGCGAGCTTCAGCCAGTCCTGGCCGTTCTCGATCGCGGCGATCAGCATGAAGCCGGCCGGTGTCGGGTCGGAAAGGGCTCCCCGGTTTTCAAAGTTCAGTACCTTGCCGCGCAGGGCCGCCCAGCGCTTCAGGTCCTTCATCCAATAGGCGCGGCGCGCTTCCGGGCGATTGCGCGAGTAGATGCCGCCATTGTCCTCGATCAGGGGAATGACATAGGGCTTGATCACGGCATTCTGCTTTGCAGCGAGTTCGGCGAATGGGGCGAGGCCGATGAAGGCCCAGGGCGAGCCGACGCCGAAGAAATAGTCGATGGTCTTTGTCATTTGATGTCCTCTGGATGGTGTTGTCGCCGTTGGCCATGAGCCGTATTGAGTTGCAAACTCATTCCTCCCGCCCTGCGATGTCAGTATCCGCGCGCGGCTACGACGATATCGGTGAGCGTCTCCCCCGCCAGATAGCGGTCGAGATTGCCGTGCAGCTTGGCGGCGATGCGCTCCGCATTGTCTTCCGACGACCAGGAGATGTGCGGCGTCAGGCGAATTCTCGGATGAGTGTAGAAGACGTGACCTTGTGGCAGCGGCTCGGGGGCCGTCACATCGAGCGTGGCGGCCGAGACCTGGCCGTTGTCGAGCGCTGCCAGCAGGGCCTCGTCGTCGAGCACTTCGCCGCGGCAGATATTGATGACATGCAGACCGGGCTTGGCTGCCGCAAAGATCTCCGCGTTAACCGAGCGCCGGGTGGCCTGCGTCAGTGGCACGGCCAGAACGAGGTGATCGACCGAGCCGACCATCTCTTGCAGCGATGCGAAGAAGTTGACGTCGCCGGCTTCCCGGGAGGCCTCGCGCTTGACGGCGGAGACAGTCATGCCGAGAGCGTTGAGCTTTTCCGCAGCACGGCGGCCGATCGCGCCGTAACCGTAGATGCCGACCGATTTGCCGGAGACGAGACCGAGCGTGCGCTTCGTCCATTCGTCGGCGGAGCGCGCGAGCAGGCCGTCGAACATTTGCTTTTCGTGGGCGAAGACAGTGGCGACCACATACTCCGCGATTGCTTCGGCCGAGATGCCGCGACCAGTAGTGACCAGCGGTACCTCAAAAACCCAGTCGGGAAATGCATCGATGCCGGCCGACGCGATCTGCACCCATTTCAGGTTGAACGGCCATCCCTCGGGCTTCTGCCGGGAGGCTGAGTCCCAGCCGCGAAAGAAGGTGAAAAGGAAGTCCGCATCCTTCGGCACATCCCATGCCGGAGCGGTGTCGCAATAGCTGAGAACCTTCGGCTGGCTTGTATGAGTGCTCAGCTTCTTGGCCTGCTCGGGGTCCAGGTTGCAGGCGATAACGGGCGGCCGGTTTTCGGTCCAGCCGGTCTTTGATGACATGATGTGAGCCCCATTGCGCAATTCGTCTTATCGTTCCAATCTACGATGTAGAACGATCGTTCTAGTCGGGGCCATTTATGGCATGAATCGGCTTTCGCCGAAGAAACAACGTTCCAATTGCCCGTCGTAATTTGGAATATTCTCCGGGCGCTTGCGCCTCCGGTTGTGGCGCGCGTCCCGCGGATCAGGAGAGCGTCGGGTGCGCTTTGTCGGTGGTCGTAGCCGCTCAGGCGTCCGACATGAGATGGGCTGCGATCGACCGGGCGGTCGCGGCCGCTCCGGCCTCGCGCCGCAAGGCGGAACTTGCCAATGCGCCCTCGTAAAGCAGGAGCAGCTGCTCGGCGAGGGCGTCGTCGGGATTCGGCATCAGGCTGAGGAAGAAGCTCTTTAGAAAATCCTTGTGGCTGCGCGCCGCGCTCTGGATTTTCGCCGATTGCGGATTCTCGATCGCCGCTAGGAAGAAGGCGCAGCCACGGAAATTTTCCGCGCTGGTCTTCTGCTCGAGGTTCGAAAAGATATCGAGCGCCGCCTCCGGCCCTGTTCGATCTCCCACTACCTGCGCTAGCTGGTCGCGCACGGCTGCATCGCGCTGCTGCAGATAGGCGACGATCATCTCTTCCTTGCTTCCGAAGTGCCGGTAGAAGGTCACCCTCGTCGTCTGCAGATGCTTGATCAGCTCCGCCATGCCGACGAGGTAGGTGCCGTTGGCATAGAAAATGTCACCCAGCCGGGCGAGCAAGTCATCACGACTGGATTTGGTCTCGGAAGACATTTGAGCAGCCTGCGCGTCAGTTGAACGTCAACACGGCACTCTTGGAGTTGTCGCTCATTTCGGTCAATACCCGCAGGCGAGCGGATCGACGTTTGCTACCGCGTCATTTCTCAAGTCTGGAGCTTTTGGGCTCCGGCTCACATTTGCTGCTGTTACGGGCAACGCTTGGGCGTTGTCACGTTACGTTTGGGAGCCTGAGAAGAGCGTAGCGGTTTGGAACTTTCAGCCGATGGATGCCGCAATATTCGAGGCATTGATGGCTTTGAGGCGATGGTAGCGAATTGCTTGCGCGGCCCAGCGACTGGATGAGCCGAAAAACAATTAGGGGTGGCTGAATGCATAAAGACGAACCGTTGTAACGCGCCTGATGATCGGTGCCTCTGCATGGTTCGTTCCGGCTTTTTGAAATGGCAGATGACTATCTTTGGCCCGATTGTTGAGACCTCTGTGGAACCAGTGGTTAAACTGTCGTGGAGGCATTGGAAGGGATCCGCGAAGACTGCCAGACCAGCGTCGGCGTTTGGCGGAGGAGGAGGGTGCTTAAAAGCGTGCGTTCGGCGGGTGGACGCCGAAGAGACAGATCGATCCTCTGGATCGCTTCAAGGGGCTTTGGCTAATACGAATGTTCTGCGCCATTTTCACCTCGTGCCCGCTTCCTATGCTGTGGCATCCAGAGCGACGAGACGACACAACAAGAATTTGCGAGAGCACATCGAAACTCTTTCACTATGAATGAAGGGATGATGGATGCGTGAGATATTAGCCAGACGGTCAGTGTTTCTGAGGGCACGACAGAACGTCTTCTGAAGCGATGACCGAACCACCTTCGGATCGTCCGATGTGGCGCTGTGTGAACGCGATGCTTCCCAGGAAACGGCTGAAATCAGCCACCGTCACCGACTTAACTTGAGTGTCCATTGATGTGGCTGATGCGTTGGAACGGCCGTTCTGAGTGTCCGTTCGCAAATACTGGGCGAACCGTTCGCTTTGCTCGGAATTGCTGCCGCCTCGACCAATGCCGAACCTTTATCGAAGCCGAATACAAACGTCTTGACCTTGCTCAAAAATAATGGAATGAATATTTCATCTATGCAAGATTTCGGTCTATTTGTTTCATTAACGATGGCCGATCGATCGACTTCCTGGTGGGAGCCAGGAGTTCCGGCGTGAGGAGGGTGCAGCCGGACACCGTTTTATGGAGGAGAAAACATGAAAAAGCTTATCTTGGGCGCAACGATGATGCTCGCCTTGTCGACGGCAGCACACGCCGAAACCGTCGGCGTATCAATCGCCAAGTTCGACGACAACTTCCTGACGGTTCTGCGCAACGGCATGAGCGACTACGCCAAAACGCTCAACGGCGTCACGCTGCAGGTTGAAGACGCGCAAAACGACGTTTCGAAGCAGCAGAGCCAGATCCAGAATTTCATCGCTTCGAAGGTCGATGCCATCGTGGTCAATCCCGTCGATACCGATGCGACGGCCGCCATGTCGAAGCTTGCCGCGGATGCAGGCATCCCGCTCGTCTACGTGAACCGCCAGCCCGTTAACGTCGACACGCTGCCGGACAAGCAGGCATTTGTAGCGTCGAACGAGCAGGAATCCGGCACGCTGCAGACCAAGGAAATCTGCCGCATTCTCGGTGGCAAAGGCAAGGCCGTTGTTATCATGGGCGAGCTCTCCAACCAGGCCGCTCGCATGCGTACCCAGGACATCCATGACGTCATCAAGACTGACGAGTGCAAGGGCATTGAAATCGTCGAAGAGCAGACCGCCAACTGGGATCGCACCCAGGGTTCCGACCTGATGACCAACTGGCTGTCGAGTGGTGTCGAATTCGATGCTGTCATCTCCAACAACGACGAAATGGCGATCGGCGCCATCCAGGCGCTGAAGGCAGCTGGCAAGGACATGAAGAAGGTTGTTGTCGGCGGCATCGACGCTACGCAGGACGCTCTGGCTTCCATGCAGGCGGGTGATCTCGACGTGACGGTATTCCAGGACGCTGCCGGTCAGGGCAAAGGCTCGATCGACGCGGCGTTGAAGCTTGCCAAGGGTGAAAAGGTCGACAAGAAGGTTTACATTCCCTTCCAGCTTGTCACGCCTGAAAACGTCAAGGACTTCGCTTCCAAGAACTGATGCTGTTGCCTGTGTGCGGGGCATCCCCGCACACATCTACCGCAGTGGGATCAGGGAGGATTTGATATGGTGGTTAGTCCATCCACGATGGCGGCTGTGCGCGCCAGCGGAGCAGTGCCGAACGCCGAATTTCTTTTGAGTGCCGAAGGTGTCCGCAAGGAATTTCCGGGCGTCGTGGCGCTCGATGACGTGCAGTTTCGCCTGCGGCGTGGCACGGTTCATGCCTTGATGGGCGAAAATGGCGCGGGCAAGTCGACCTTGATGAAGATCCTGGCCGGCATCTATACGCCGGACAAGGGCCAGGTCTGTCTGAAGGGCATCGAGATCCAGTTGCGCTCGCCGCTTGATGCGCTGGAGAACGGCATCGCCATGATCCATCAGGAACTCAACCTGATGCCCTACATGACGGTGGCCGAAAACATCTGGATCCGCCGCGAACCAAAGAACCGCTTCGGATTCGTCGACCACGGCGCCATGCGCCAGATGACCGAAGAGCTGTTGAACCGACTGAATATAGCGATCGACCCCGAGATCCAGATCCGTGAGCTTTCAGTGGCCAGCCGCCAGATGGTCGAGATCGCCAAGGCCGTTTCCTACAAATCCGACGTGCTCATCATGGACGAGCCGACGTCGGCGCTTACCGAGCGGGAAGTCGCCCACCTGTTCCGCATCATCCGCGACCTGAAGGCGCAGGGGATCGGTATCGTCTACATTACGCATAAGATGAACGAGTTGTTCGAGATCGCCGACGAGTTCTCTGTGTTCCGAGATGGCAAGTACATTGGCACCCACGCGTCGACGGACGTAACACGCGACGACATCATCCGAATGATGGTCGGCCGCGAGATCACCCAGATGTTCCCCAAGGAAGAGGTTCCGATCGGCAACGTTGTCCTTTCCGTGAAGGATCTGAGTGATGGACGGTTCTTCCGCGACGTCTCCTTCGACGTGCGCGCAGGTGAGATTCTGGGCGTGGCTGGCCTGGTCGGCTCCGGCCGATCGAATGTCGCAGAGACGATCTTCGGCGTGACGCCGGCCAAGACCGGCACGATCGAGCTTTTCGGCGAAAGGGTGGACATCACCTCGCCGACGGTGGCGATCAAGCACCGCATGGCCTTTCTTACCGAGGACCGCAAGGATACGGGCTGTCTTCTCGTTCTCAACATTCTGGAGAACATGCAGATTGCTGTTCTTCAGGACAAGTTCGTCAAGGGCGGCTTCGTTCAGGAGAGCAAGATCGAAGAAGCCTGCGAGACCATGGCGCGCCAGCTGCGCGTAAAGACGCCCAATCTCTTCGAGCGCATTGAGAACCTGTCCGGCGGCAATCAGCAGAAGGCCCTGATCGGCCGCTGGATGCTCACCAACCCGAAGATCCTCATTCTCGACGAGCCGACCCGCGGCATCGACGTGGGCGCCAAGGCGGAAATCCACCGCCTGGTCACCGAGATGGCCCGCAACGGCGTGGCCGTGATCATGATCTCGTCGGAGATGCCCGAAGTGCTGGGCATGAGCGACCGCATCATGGTGATGCACGAGGGACGGGTGACCGGTTTTCTCAATCGAGACGAAGCAACGCAGATCAAGGTGATGGAACTCGCCGCGCAATAGCCGCCGCGATCTTCGATTATCTAAGGGAGGATTCCATGACAAACAATACAGCAGAGGCCGCCGGCCCGCTTTTGAAGAGCCCCAGGCGCCGTCGCGTACCGCCGGAGCTGAGCATCTTCCTCGTGCTCATCGGCATCGCGCTCGTGTACGAGGTTCTGGGCTGGATCTTCGTCGGGCAGAGCTTTCTGTTCAACTCGCAGCGCCTGACGATCATGATCCTGCAGGTGTCCGTCATCGGCATCATCGCCGTCGGCGTCACGCAGGTCATCATTACTGGGGGCATCGACCTGTCCTCAGGATCTGTCGTCGGCATGACAGCAATGATCGCCGCGAGTTTCGCGCAGGCCTCGACATGGTCGCGGGCTCTGTACCCAAGCCTGACTGATTTACCCTTCTTCATCCCGATCGGCGTCGGCCTGCTTATCGGCCTGGCCGCCGGCTACATCAACGGCCAGCTTATCGCCAAGACCAAAATCCCGCCGTTCATCGCCACGCTCGGCATGATGGTCTCGGCGCGCGGCATTTCCAAATGGTACACGAAGGGCCAGCCGGTTTCGGGCCTCACGGACCAGTTCAATTTCATTGGCACTGGGATATGGCCCGTCGTAGTCTTCCTCGTCGTGGCACTGATCTTTCACATTGCACTTCGCTATACCCGGTACGGCAAGTTCACCTATGCGATTGGTGCGAACGTTCAGGCCGCGCGAGTGTCGGGCATCAACATCGAAGCCCATCTGATCAAAGTCTATGCAATCGCTGGCTTGCTGGCGGGCCTTGCTGGCGTGGTCACTGCTGCTCGAGCCCAAACAGCGCAGGCAGGTATGGGCGTGATGTACGAACTCGATGCGATTGCGGCCACGGTTATTGGTGGAACCTCGCTGACCGGCGGTGTTGGCCGCATTACCGGGACTGTCATCGGCACCATTATCCTCGGCGTCATGACCTCTGGATTTACCTTCCTCAGGGTGGATGCCTACTACCAGGAAATCGTGAAGGGCCTCATCATTGTCGCTGCTGTTGTCATTGACGTCTATCGGCAGAAGAAGCGAGCGAAACATTGAGCGAGAATAACCGAGCGTAGCCCAAGGCGCTGGTCGTGCGGGGGCATTCCCCGCACGACGTATTTCAAGCAGCTGAAACGCGTTCGAACAAAAACTGGCGGCCGCGCCTCGTCGTACGCCGCGAAAGATCGGTCTAGTGCACTGAAGCCCTAAGGAAACCGCCATGAAACACCGTCTTTCAGCAAGCGAACCAAAAGATCTCCAGGAACTTAAGAACATGATCGCCGCGCGGGCTTGCGAGTTTCCGGAACAATCGGAGCGCGTTGCGCGCTTCGCATTAGAGAAGCCTGCTCTCATCGCCTTCGGGACGGCTCAATCGATTTCTTCGGCATGTTCCGTGGCACCCTCCACGGTGTTTCGGACGGCCAACGCCCTCGGTTTCACAAACTTCAGCGAGTTTCGGCGCTTCTTCAGGCAACATGTGTTGGCCAGTTCAGCGGCGCACGCAGTTTCTTCCTGAGGGATTTAGCCATATGCGGCGTCTCGCGCCGATCCATCGCATGAATGCGGACCGCCTTTCGGATTGCGATCCGATTACCAGAATTCTCAAACACAACACACGGAGCGCAAATGAAATCGTTGGGCGTCGGCTTGGTCGGCACGGGCTATATGGGCAAGTGCCACGCGCTTGCATGGAATGCGGTCAAGACCGTCTTCGGCGATGTCGAGCGTCCGCGCCTCGTGCATCTGGCCGAGGCGAACAAGGATCTCGCCGATGCGCGCGCCTCGGAATTCGGCTTTGAAAAGGCGACCGCAGACTGGCGCCAACTGATCGCCGACCCCGATGTCGATGTCGTCTCCGTCACCACGCCGAACCAGTTTCATCCCGAGATGGCGATTGCGGTGCTTGAAGCCGGTAAGCATGTCTGGTGCGAGAAGCCAATGGCGCCCGCCTTTGCTGATGCCGTGCGCATGCTGGATGCAGCCAGGCGCGCCGGCAAGGTGGCCGTGCTCGGCTACAACTATATCCAGAACCCTGTTATCCGCCACATCAAGGCGCTGATCGGCGAAGGCGCCATCGGCAAGGTCAATCACATCCGCGTCGAGATGGACGAGGACTTCATGGCCGATCCGGACGCGCTCTTTTATTGGAAGAGCGAATTGTCGGCGGGCTACGGCGCGCTCGACGACTTCGCTGTCCATCCTCTGTCCTTGCTCTGGTATCTCTTCGGCCATGTCGAGGCTGTCGTCACTGACATGGCCAAGCCCTATGCCGATCGCCCCACAAAGGACGGTGGACGGCGCCCGGTCGAGAATCACGACGCGGCCAATGTGCTGATGCGTCTTGGCGGCGGCATTTCCGCCGTGTTGATGGCCAACCGCGCCGCCTGGGGTCGAAAGGGAAGAATCGCGTTGCAGATATTCGGCTCGAAAGGCGCGATCACCTTCGACCAGGAGCGCATGAACGAATTCGAACTCTATCAGGCCGACGGCCGCGGCAGCGAGCAGGGTTTCCGCAAAATCCTGGCCGCACCCGCCCACCATCCCTATGACCGGTTCATTCCCGCGCCAGGTCACGGCCTTGGCTTCAACGATCTGAAGATCATCGAATGCCGCGAACTCATTCGTGCGATTTCCGGTGAGCCGTCGGTGATCGTCACATTCGAAGACGGTCTTAGGATAGAAAAGTCTGTTCACGCCATGGCAGAGTCCTATCACCAGCGCCGCTGGATCGAGATCGCCTGAGTGAAGGCTCTGGGGTGATGGGGTCTCGAGCTAGATGTTCTCCGGAATGTGAATGTCGAAGGGCAGAAAAACCTGGTCAGGAACGGCAGCGTCACGATCGCCGATCGCGGCGGTCATAAGACGCATGACCGCCGAGCACATCGCAGGAAGTGGAGTGCCAATCGCCATGGCAACCGTGCCATCGGCAAGTCCGGCCTTGCTGTCGGGCGTCAACTCATTGACGACGAGCGCTAATTTTCCGCTGAAACCTTCTTCCCGTACTGCTTCAATAGCGCCTTCCATACCGCCGCCGCAAGCGTAGAGGCCGACCAGATCGGGATGCCGATGCAACAGATCAACTGTTGCCTCATGAGTGATATCGGCTGCGTCGAGATTGACGAGCGTGTCGAGCACCTCGAACTCGGGCGCGTTTTCGCGCATATAGGAACGGAAGCCGACCTCGCGCAGCTCATGCCCGTGAAACCGATGACTGCCGACGAAAAGCGCAACCTTTCCCGCTTGCGCCGCCGTCTTTGCGACCGCCCAGGCTGCCGTCCGCCCGACTTTGCGGTTATCAACGCCGATGTAACCATCGCGCACGCCGGCAGCAAAATCGGACAAAAGGGCGAAGACCGGAATTCCCTTGTCTTTCAGTTCCTCGACAACTGTGGAAACAGCTGGATAGTCGGGGCCAACGAGCGCGACTGCTTGGTTTCGAGCCGCCAGCGCTTTCAACTTCTCGGTAATGGCCGCAGGAGTGCTGGCTTGAACGAAGTCCACTTCGGCTTGAATGCGTGCAGTCGTCACTGAGCGCGCGGCAACTTCGATCTCCTTCGCGAAGCTCTGATAAAAGGGTTGCATTGGCTTTTGCAAAAGGAAGCCCAGCCGGTGTCGGGGCAGATCTTCGAAGACTCTTTTTCGGATCAATCCTACGGCATGATAGCCGATTTCCTGGGCGGCATCATAAACCCGTCTTGCGGTCTCCTCGCGGACAGCGTGACGACCATTCAATACGCGGTCGACCGTTGCGACACTGACGCCGGAAGCCCGGGCTAGATCTGCGATTGTTGGACGGCCCATCGCTTGCTCCTGAGGTAATTTGTCATTCCTTCATCCAGCTTTATGATATTTTTTGATAGATAATAGCAAGGCTGCATTGAGCGGTTGGATAAGTCAATCTATCTTAAGCTTCACCGGCGGTTGGAGGCCGGCTTGGGAGGCGGAAATGACGACGAACGTGCCAAAGCGCGATTACAGCCTGCTTGGGCAAAGTGCCCGTACGGCAGTTGAAACCGGACTCGCTGCCGCGCAGTGGTATCACACAGACGTGCCGCGCAAGGATATGAAGGCGCTGATGCAGCGTTCCGACATGCCGGCAATTCGCGACACGGTCATCTGGCTGGGCAGCATGGTCATTCTTGGCGGGCTCGGGGCTTATTGCTGGGGATCCTGGCTCGCAGTACCGTTCTTCCTCGCCTATGGCGTACTCTACGGCTCGGCATCCGACAGCCGCTGGCACGAATGCGGCCATGGTACCGCCTTCAAAACGCGCTGGATGAACGACGTGGTCTACGAGATCGCCTGCTTCATGATCATGCGTAACCCGGTAACATGGCGCTGGAGCCATACCCGCCATCACACCGATACGGTTATTGTCGGTCGCGATCCCGAGATTGCCGTCATGCGGCCACCGGACCTTTTTCGGCTCGTTCTCAATGCCTTCGGCCTGCTCGATGCCTATCACGCGATGATCGACATGCTGCGCAACGCAGCCGGCATCATCAGTGCCGAGGAAAAGACCTTCGTACCTGAATCCGAGCAATCCCGCGCAATCCGCATCGCCCGTATCTGGCTCGTCATTTACCTTGCGACGATCGCAACCGCGCTGATCATGGGCTCCTGGTTGCCGCTGGTTCTGATCGGCCTTCCGAGGCTCTATGGCGCCTGGCACCACGTCATGACAGGGCTCCTGCAGCATGGCGGTCTAGCCGACAATGTCATCGACCATCGGCTGAACAGTCGTTCGGTTTACATGAACCCGATCAGCCGTTTCATTTACTGGAATATGAACTACCACGTCGAGCACCACATGTTCCCGATGGTGCCCTATCACGCGCTTCCCCGCCTCCACGCAATGATCAAGCATGATCTGCCGGCGCCAAACCCGTCCATGTGGTCTGGTTATCGCGAAATGATCCCGGCGTTCCTGCGTCAGTTGCGCAACGAGGACTATTTCCTGAAGCGCGAGCTGCCGGACAGCGCGCGGCCCTATCGCGAGGAGTTTCACGCCGAGCTTGCCCCGGCTGCACAGTAATCAGTCTACATGGGAGGAAAATCATGAGTGAGACCTGGATCGAAGTCTGCGCCAAGGACGATATCGACGAGGAGGACGTGCTTCGCTTCGACCACGCCGGCAGAACCTTTGCGGTGTATCGGAGCCCCGACGACGAGTTCTTCGCAACCGACGGCCTGTGTACCCATGAAAAAATTCATCTCGCCGACGGGCTGGTGATGGACGAGATCATCGAATGTCCGAAACACAATGGTCGCTTCAACTACAAGACTGGCGAGGCGAAAGGCGCGCCCGTCTGCGTCAATCTGAAGACCTATCCGGTCAAGGTCGAAGGCGATTCCGTCTTCATTTCGATCTGAGGGGCGACCATGTCCCATTTCGTGATTGTCGGCGCCGGAGAATGCGGCGCTCGAGCCGCATGGACGCTGCGGGAGAAGGGCTTTGACGGCGACATCACGCTGATCGGTAACGAGCCGCACGCTCCCTACGAGCGCCCGCCATTGTCCAAAGCAGCACTCGGGGATGGCCAACATCCAAAGTATGTCGCCGAGGAGCAACGCTACGCCGAGGAGCGCATTGCATTGCTTATCGGCGTCGCGGTGGAAGGGCTCGATGTCGGGGCGAGGCAGCTGACATTGTCCGATGCGCGAGTGCTTACCTATGACAAGCTGCTTATTGCAACTGGTGCCCGGCCGAGGCTCTTTCCGGGGGCGCCTGTGACGAGCCAGCATATCCGTTTGCTGCGGACCCATGGCGATGCAGTCGCACTGCGCGCCGCCATGCAGCCGGGCAAGCACATTGCGATTATTGGCGGTGGCTTCATCGGGCTCGAGCTGGCCGCGACAGCCCGCAAGCTCGGAGCGACGGTCACCGTGATCGAAGGACTTGAACGCGTGTTGAAGCGCGGCGTGCCCGAAGATATCGCCGCCGCCGCGACGGCACGCCACAGTGCTGAAGGCGTGGACGTGCGTTGCGGCGTCGCGATTGAGGCGCTCACCGAGGATGCGGGCAAGGCGCTTGTCCGTCTCAAAGGTGGCGACGTCATTCAGGCGGACCTCGTCCTGGTCGGGATCGGTGCGGTACCTAACACAGCGCTGGCGGAGCAGGCTGGACTCGCGATCGACAACGGGATTGCTGTCGATGAACAACTGCGGACGTCCGCGCCCGATGTGTATGCTGCCGGAGATTGCTGCTCGTTCCCGCTCGATCTTTATGGGGGTAAGCGAGTGCGTCTCGAATCCTGGCGCAATGCGCAGGAGCAGGGCGCGATGGCGGCGGTCAACATGATGGGAGGCGGCGAGACAATCTCCGCCGTGCCCTGGTTCTGGTCGGACCAGTACGACATGACGCTTCAGATCGCCGGCCTTGCTGAAGGCGCTGTCCAGCACCTACGCCGGGACATTGGGGACGGGGCCTTCATTCTCTTTCACCTCGATCAGGCCGGAAGGCTGATCGCCGCAAGCGGAATCGGCCCAGGAAACGCGGTGGCGCGCGACATCCGCCTTGCTGAGATGCTGATCGCTGTCCGCTCGCATCCCGATCCGCAAGCGCTCGTCAACGCCGGCGTCAAACTCAAATCCCTGCTGGCCGAGTGAGCGGCAATCGATCTTTGGAAAAGGACAATCCGATGAAGAAACACGGCCGGCCGACCGTAGCCGATCTCCTGTCGCTAAAAGGCAAACGTCAGCTCACCATGCTGCGCGTCACGACGCTAGATGAAGCTGAGGCCGCTCAGCAGGCCTCTGTGGATATCGTCTCTGTACCACCAGCTCTTCTTGGCCCGGCATTTCGCGAGGCCGCACCATCGCCTTTTGCGATCCCTGGTCTCGAGTACGGCGACTACGTGTCGGCCGAGGAGTATATGCGTGAGGCATTCATCGCCCTGAAGGCCGGTGGCGATGCGGTCTATTGTGCGGCGAGCCCGCGGATCATCCGCCGCATGCGCGAGGAAGGCATTCCTGTCTGCGGTCACGTTGGGCTCATACCGTCGAAAGCGACGTGGACCGGCGGCTTCCGGGCAGTGGGAAAGACCGCGCTGAGCGCGATCGAAATCTGGCGACAGACGAAAGCGCTTGAGGAGGCCGGTGCCTTCGCTGTCGAAATTGAGGTCGTTCCGGGTGATGTCGCCGCGATCATCAGCAATAACACGTCGATGCTCATGATCTCAATGGGGGCGGGCAGCGGCTGCGATGCGCAGTATCTATTCGCTGACGACGTGCTCGGTGCCAACCGCGATCACTATCCCCGCCATGCCAAGGTCTACCGCGACTTCGCGTCCGAGTATGATCTGCTGCAGCGCGAGCGGGTCGCTGCCTTCAGCGAGTTCGTGGCTGACGTTCAGTCCAGCGCATACCCGGACAAACGTCACCTCGTGTCGATAGACACGGACGAGCTGAAAGCCTTTCTCGCCCATGTTGAGAAGGATCTGGTCAAGACGGAAGACTGAGCGCCGTCAAATCGCTCTCTATTACAGTTCAGAGACATGGGAATAAAAATGACGACTTACGTATTGACGGTGGCCTGCAAATCTACACGCGGTATCGTTGCGGCGATTTCGACCTATCTGGCCGACAAGGGCTGCAATATCATCGACAGCTCGCAGTTCGATGACCTGTCGACAGGCATGTTCTTCACCCGCGTCAGCTTCATCTCCGAAGAGGGTGCGGCGCTTTCCGCGATCCGCGAAGGCTTCCAGCCGATCGCCGAGAAATTCGAGATGACCGCGGAAATTCATGACGGCGACCAGCGCATGAAGGTGTTGCTGATGGTTTCGCGCTTCGGCCATTGCTTGAACGACCTACTCTACCGCTGGAAGATCGGCGCGCTGCCGATCGATATCGTCGGCGTGGTGTCCAACCACTTCGATTATCAGAAGGTCGTGGTCAATCACGACATCCCTTTCCACCACATCAAGGTGACGAAGGAAAACAAGCCCGAGGCCGAAGCGCAGATCATGCAGATCGTCGAATCGACCGGTACGGAACTCGTCGTGCTCGCCCGCTACATGCAGGTGCTCTCGGACGCCATGTGCAAGAAGATGTCCGGCCGCATCATCAACATCCACCACTCCTTCCTGCCGTCTTTCAAGGGCGCCAACCCCTACAAGCAGGCCTATGAGCGTGGCGTGAAGCTGATCGGCGCCACCGCGCACTACGTCACCGCCGACCTCGACGAAGGCCCGATCATCGAGCAGGACACGGCGCGCATCACCCACGCGCAGTCGGCCGATGATTACGTCTCGATCGGCCGCGATGTCGAGAGCCAGGTGCTCGCCCGCGCCATCCACGCCCATATCCATCACCGTGTGTTCCTGAACGGCAACCGCACCGTGGTCTTCCCGGCAAGCCCGGGCAGCTACGCCTCCGAGCGCATGGGCTGAACGATGGCGACAGTAATCGACGGTAAACAGGTTGCAGCTTCGGTCATCGACACGGTGAAGGCGGCGACCGCGGCATTGGACAAGCAGAGCGGCGTTCAGGCCGGTCTCGTGGTCATCATCGTCGGCGACGATCCGGCAAGCCACGCTTACGTAGGCTCCAAGAGCAAGATGGCCAAGGAATGCGGCTTCAAGTCCGTGCAGCACACGCTGCCCGTCGAGACGACGCAGGAAGAACTGGCCGCGCTGGTAGCCTCGCTCAACGCCGATGACACGATCCACGGCATCCTCGTGCAGCTGCCGCTGCCCAAGCACCTGAATTCCGAGCCGATCATCCAGTCGATCCTGCCTGAAAAGGATGTCGATGGTCTTCACGTCGTCAACGCCGGCAAGCTGGCGGTCGGCGATCTCGAGACCGGCCTTGTTTCCTGTACGCCCGCCGGCGCCATGGTCTTCGTGCGCCGCACCCACGGCGAGGATCTCTCCGGCCTCAACGCCGTCGTGGTCGGCCGTTCTAATCTGTTCGGCAAGCCGATGGCGCAGCTTCTGCTCAACGCCAACGCCACGGTGACCATCGCGCATTCGAGAACAAAGGATCTACCGTCCGTTTGCCGCAACGCCGATATCCTGGTTGCCGCCGTCGGTCGTCCCGAGATGGTCAAGGCCGATTGGGTCAAACGCGGCGCCACCGTCATCGACGTCGGCATCAACCGTATCGCAGCGCCCGAAAAGGGTGAGGGCAAGACCCGCCTCGTGGGCGATGTCGCCTTCGCCGAGGCGGCCGAGGTCGCGGATGTCATTACGCCTGTTCCGGGTGGCGTCGGTCCGATGACCATTGCCATGCTGATGGCCAACACCGTGATTGCCGCGCACCGCGCCGCCGGTCAGGTAGCGCCCCGTTTCCGTTAGCGCGGTTTACTGGAGAGCTGTCGAGGTCATTCTCACTTCTGTGATCATTAGGCGCTCGTCGCAAGCGCAGGGCAAGGTCGTCTGGCGTTGAGCGCAGCAGACGTTAATTGCCAAGCCACCAAATCTCCTCATCGCGCCCGCTCCAGAACGCTGTCTGACTGTTCGCGCTCATTCTCGCGAGGCCTAAAGCCACGCCTGTCTGCAGGAACCCAGTTGACGCAATCGCCTCAAGACCTCAAAAAACGTGTTTCCGCGTTGACGAGGTGAACATCATGAGGCGAGTGAGAATTGAAGATATCGCTGAAGAGGCTGGCCTCAGCAAGGCGACCGTTGACCGTGTTGTGCACAAGCGTGGTCATGTCCGTGCCGAGACCGCCAGCAAAGTTGCCGAGGCGGCACACAGGCTGGGTTACTACGGCGCCAATCTCATTGATCAACAACTTGCGATCAAGCTCACCCGTGTGAGACTGGGGTTTGTCCTGATCAAGGAGAAGCAGGAGTTCTACCAGAATTTCAAAAATGAACTCGAAGCAGCTGCGATAGCACGGGAGGATGTGCGAGCGACGCCGCTCGTCCGTTTCGTATCATCGCAGTCGCCCTCCGACATGGCGGAAGCAATGCTCGCGATCGGAGAGCACACCGACGCGATAGCCTGTACCGCCGTCAATCATCACGCGGTCACGGCAGCCACCGAGACCTTGCGGCAAAGGGGCAAGCCTGTTTTCGCATTGCTGAACGACTTTGCCTCGGGCGCACGGGAGCACTACATCGGACTGGACAACCTCAAAGCAGGGAAGATTGCTGGATGGATGATTTCGACGGCGGCCCAGGGCCCCGGGAAGGTAGCCTTGTTTATGGGTAGCAACCGTTGGGTCGGTCACGAGTTGCGGGAGACAGGATTTCGATCTCAGTTTAGGCAATCCGGTACAGACTTGGCTCTGCTGGATTCCGTCATCAACCTCGAAACTCGCCAGCTTACCTATGAGACGACCCTCGCCCTTCTTGAACGCTATCCCGACCTGGCGGGCATCTGCGTTGCCGGAGGCGGCATGGAGGGTGCGATCGCGGCACTGCGCGAAATGCGTGAGCCCGGTGAGGTCGCGCTGGTTGTAAACGAAATTACGACGGTGAGCCGTGCGGCGCTGTCGGACGGCTACGCCACAATGGTCATCAGTACCCCATTGGCCGCTTTGTGCCGCGAGACAATCGAACTGATGGTTCGATCTGTCATAAACGGTCAGACACAGCAACTCGGTCAGCGCTTCCTGGAGCCCCAAATATATCTTCCGCCTTCAGTATAGTGTGTGAGGCGAAAACCTCACGGCCTCTTAGCCTCCACCTCACAGAAGACGTATTCCCGCGAGCGGCCATTGTTCTGGCATAGTGAATTTGTCATTGGACAGTCCATAGCCAGTTGGGAGGGCGGTTCGGTTCCGCCCGTGTGGATGGGAGAGGAGACTAGCTATGGAATGGGCGTTGAACCAAATGACGACACCTCACCTCAGCTACCAGGAATTCCTGGTGCTGGCTCGATCGCTGAATTGCGTCGGTGTCGAAGTCCGCAACGATTTGAAGCGGCCGCTTTTTGATGGGCTAGCGCCGGCGGAGGCAGGGCGGATCGCCCAGAACGAGGGACTGCGTCTTGTCGGTCTTTCCCAGGTCTATCCGTTTAACATCTGGTCGCCGGCGATCAAAAGTGAAGTGCGGGAACTTATCGCTGTCGCCAAGGCGGCGGGCGCCGAAACCATCAGCCTTATCCCCCGCAACGAGGGCCTGGATACCAACGAAGTGGAACGCAAGGCGCACCTTGCTGAAGCACTGCGCGAGATTTTGCCGCTCTTGGAGGACGCTGACATGACGGCGTTGGTGGAGCCGTTAGGCTTCCGTCGCTCGTCGCTGCGAAGCAAATCCGAGCTCGTGTCGGAGATCAACGCACTTGGCGCCAGCCACAGGTACAAGCTCGTGCACGACACTTTCCATCACGTGCTCGCCGACGGTGGCGCCATTTTCCCCGAGAACACCGGGATCGTCCATATCTCCGCCGTGGCTGATCCATCGCTGCGCGTGGACCAGATGGAAGACGAGCACCGATTGTTCGTGGGCGCCGACGACAGACTGGACAATGTTGGCCAGATCGCCGCACTCCTCGCAGCCGGCTACAAGGGTCCGATCTCTTACGAGTGCTTCTCGCCTTTAGTTCATGAAGTGAAAGATCCCTACCAGGACATCAAGGCGTCGATGGCGTTCATTGAGGCCGGAGTTGCCGCCAACGCGGCCGCATAAATCCAATGGGAGCCGGGTCGGTCTGCGAGAGCTCGAACCGACTTCGGCGATCCATTCGTTCCGACCGCGTGCGGTTATTTTTTAGGGAGGTTTTCATGACAGTCAGATTTGGTCTTCTCGGTGCCGGTCGTATCGGCAAGGTTCACGCCAAGGCAGTCAGCGGCGATGCCAATGCAAGGCTCGTGGCGGTTGCCGACGCCTTTCCGGAGGCGGCCAACGCCATTGCATCCGCTTATGGTTGCGACGTCCGCACCATCGAGGCGATCGAAGCCGCGAGCGACATCGACGCCGTCGTCATCTGCACGCCGACCGACACCCACGCCGACCTGATCGAGCGCTTCGCCCGCGCGGG
>NZ_JBGLYS010000146.1:0-273 GCF_047304155.1 Rhizobium sp. Rhizsp42
GTCCCAGGGGCGTGACATCGTCGACTATCTGGGAGTTGGGGCCCTGCATGGTACTGGAACCAAACCTGAGGCTGGGGAGCTCGGCCTGGCTGAGATTCGTGATGTCGTCAACGCCAGCCCGTGGCCGGTGTGCGTCATCGGTGGGGTGAGCGCATCCGATGCTCAAGACGTAGCCCGGGTGGGATGTGACGGCCTGAGCGTCGTCTCGGCGATTTGCCGGAGTACCGACCCCAAGTCCAGTGCACGGGAACTTGCGGAGGCGTGGCGTACGGC
>NZ_JBGLYS010000147.1:0-273 GCF_047304155.1 Rhizobium sp. Rhizsp42
GCGCGAGCCCCATCAGCGCCAGCAGCGCGCCCGCGAAGCCGGCCACCGGCGCGGCCAGGGTCCAGGGGTGGGCCGCGTAGTTCGCGAACCAGGCACCGGCCTGCAGCTCGACCGTCTTGAGCAGCGGATTCGACGGCCCCACGGTATCGACCGCGCTGGTGATGCGGTAGCCGCCGATGGCCGAGGCCATCCAGAAGCCCGCCGCCGCATAGAGCACGATGGTGGCGGCGGCCGCGACCATGCCGTAGCGGCGCGAGCGCTCGGCCACGGGTC
>NZ_JBGLYS010000148.1:0-273 GCF_047304155.1 Rhizobium sp. Rhizsp42
TACGCACGCTGTTTTCGGTGGGTGTCGAGAAACCTTAGGGCCCCGCGCCCCGGAAAGAAAATATAGACGGCGTGTAGTGACCCACCCCAAACACCGTGCGTTCCACCTCGCGCCCGCTCTAGCCCGCGAAGAAAAAAGCCCCCCCCCAAGCCCCGTTACAGCGTTAGGGCCAAATTTGGGGGTGCCGAACCCGCCAAAGCCGGGGGCATTTTTTTAAAATAGGGGACCCATCGGGCCCCGCCCCTGGGGCCCACCCCCGTTGGGCGGGGGGTT
>NZ_JBGLYS010000149.1:0-272 GCF_047304155.1 Rhizobium sp. Rhizsp42
TGATAAGACGCGCCGATGGCGTGTGCCCAGGTGTTGTGCCAGTTCTGTTCTTCGGTGATGGTGCCGATCGGACCGGCAGAGCCGCCGAGCTGTGCCGGAACGCCGCTGTTGGTGACGGTAATGTCTTTCAGGCGGCTCCAGCGAGTCCAGGTGCTACCGGCATAGACGGTCCACTTGTCATCGATCTTCTGGGTGATGGACATGTCCACCGACTCAGGCGTGTCCAGATCCAGGTTGGCATCGTACTTCTGGCCGTTGAATGGTCCGAAACC
>NZ_JBGLYS010000150.1:0-271 GCF_047304155.1 Rhizobium sp. Rhizsp42
GTGATCCTGATGCTCAAGGCCAGTGCCCTGGCCAGTACCGTGACCCTGCTGGAGCTGACCGGCATGGCCCGCACCATCATTGCCCGCACCTACCTGCCGGTTGAGATCTTCTTCGCCGCGGGCATGTTCTATCTGCTGATGGCTTACGTGCTGGTGCGCGGCTTCAAGCTGCTGGAGCGCTGGTTGCGCGTCGATGCCTGCCAAGGGCACTGATGCCTGCGTGCTGACGGGCGAGACCCTACTCGCCCGCTTCGCTGCGCTGGATGCTTTT
>NZ_JBGLYS010000151.1:0-270 GCF_047304155.1 Rhizobium sp. Rhizsp42
GGGGTGCCCGGGTCGGGGATCAGCCCAGGCCGAGGTCGCCCTCGAACTGGCCGGCCTCCAGGCGCTCCTTCATCGTGCCGAGGAAGCGGGCGGCGTCCGCGCCGTCGACGATCCGGTGGTCGTAGGACAGGGCCAGGTAGACCATCGAGCGGACGGCGACGACCTCGCCCAGGTCCGCGTCCTGCACGACGACCGGGCGCTTGACCACCGAACCGACCCCGAGGATGGCGACCTGGGGCTGGTTGATGATCGGGGTGTCGAACAGGGCGC
>NZ_JBGLYS010000152.1:0-269 GCF_047304155.1 Rhizobium sp. Rhizsp42
GTACACCCCCTGCAGAGGTCACTCAGTGTGGGTAACGGAGCGTTACTTACGGCCAGGACCCCCACGCGGCCCCACCAGCCTCAGCCGATCGACTGCCCGGCGGAGCGGAGGTGCTGGCAGGCCTCGACGACGCGGGCGGCCATGCCGGCCTCGGCGGCCTTGCCCCAGGAGCGGGGGTCGTAGGTCTTCTTGTTGCCGACCTCGCCGTCGACCTTCAAGACGCCGTCGTAGTTGCTGAACATGTGGTCGGCGACGGGGCGGGTGAAGGC
>NZ_JBGLYS010000153.1:0-266 GCF_047304155.1 Rhizobium sp. Rhizsp42
TTCTTATTGTCTTCAGCTTTTCGGTTACTTAGAACAATAATTTCATATTTACCACTATTTGCAAATTTTAATAGCTCATCCTTAGCATTGCCTCTTACAATAACTTCATCATAATCAATGCCGTAGTCTTCTAGAGTTTTAAGTGTACTTTCTAAACCTTTAGAACGCTTTTCGGTTAGCTTATCTAAATGTACGCCAGCTCTGATTGACGCTTGAGCATCTTGCTCATTAATGGCATTTAAAACTGTGACGATAGTTCCTTCACC
>NZ_JBGLYS010000154.1:0-266 GCF_047304155.1 Rhizobium sp. Rhizsp42
GGCCAGGGGGGTTTTTAAAAACAAACAACCAAACACCAAACCAGAGCCCAACCCCCGGCGCGAGAACAGGAGGGCACCGCGCGGGGCAAACCAAAGCACCCAGGCGGAGACCAACCACAAAAACAACACCCCCCGGGGGGGCGGCGCGGTGGTTTTTACCCCGGCCGTGGGCCGCGGTTCCACGCTCCCCCCCCCCGTTGGGTTTTTTGCCCGGCCGGTTACATCCCCCAAGCTCTGGGGTGTGTCCGACCCGCTCCACCCCGCTA
>NZ_JBGLYS010000155.1:0-265 GCF_047304155.1 Rhizobium sp. Rhizsp42
GTCCATGCTCCTCGACTGGGAGCGCGAATCGCGCATCCGCAGCGTCGAGTCCAATGCGCGCGCCACCGCGCTGCTCGTCGACCGCGAGGTCGCGGCCGCCCAGGCGGCGCTGCGCGCCCTCGGCAATTCCGACGCCATACGCCGGGGCGATTTCGCCGAAATCCACCGCGAGGCGGCCGCGATGAACGCATTTTTTTTTTTGATTTGGAGACTTTTGATATATTAAGTAGTTAGCTCGTTGTTTTATTCCGTCGTGGTGTTGTGC
>NZ_JBGLYS010000015.1:0-137632 GCF_047304155.1 Rhizobium sp. Rhizsp42
GCCGGTCAAAACACAACCAGAACCCAAGGAAACGCCGCCAACGCTGGTGTTTTATCCCTTGTGTTCTTTCATTGGAGCAAAACATCAGGTTACGGGTTTGCCGCGATCAGTTTGCATTGCGGCGAGCAACTTGGCGCGCTGCCAAGTAACATTGAGGAGCCGGATCGTGAGACACGCGGCCAAGCGGCGGACCGTGGAGACTGTCACACGAGTGTTGCCCTCATTAAAATCGGGCGGTCGTACTGGGTGGGTGGCTCTAGCCGGAGTTGACGCAGCTGATAAGCCCCTAGTCTGGGCGAAGTAGCGAAGCCGGCTCACGCCGCCTCCCCTTCGTCTACGTCTTCACCTTCGCCATTGATGATGCGGGGCTGCAGGTGATGCAGGTAGTCAACCGCGCGCTGCGCATGGGCTGCGGCCTGAAAGATGGCGCGCTTGTCGCCACGAAGGACGTTCAGCCATCCGTCGATGTAACTTGCATGATCGGGCCTCGGCTCAAGCTCCGGGGTGATGCCGAGATCGGCGCAGAGGAATGCACTGCCAAGTTCGGCTACGAGCTCTTCGCGGGCACGTTCCGTGCGGTCTTTGGCGTAGCGGGACAGATCGCGATCCAGACGAGCGGGTGTCGAAGTCCAGTGCGTCATTTCGTGGCTGAGGACGGCGACATAGCTAACCTCATCGACGAAACTGTCGAGAAGCGGCATCTGGATGTAGTCCTTGGCGGCGGCATAGTATGCGGACGAACCGCCATGGCGGATGAGCGCTCCGGTATTGGCGAGGAAACGCCCGGCCCTCCCGATGCGATCAAATGGATCGGAGAGATCGACATTTGCCTGATGATGCCCGTCGAGCCCCTTGATCTGGTCGGTGTTGAAGACGGTGTAGGCCTTGATGAAGGGAATGGTGCGTTCGACGTCATCGCCTTTTTCGACTGTCTCGGCGCGGATGATTGAACTGGCGAAGACGACGGTCGTGCCGGTCTCGCCCTTGCGGACGGCGGCTCCCAGTTCCAGTGCCTGACGATAGGTCATCCAGGTCGAGGAGGAGAAGCCTCGGGCGATTGCCTCGGACCAGAGGAGAAGGACGTTGATGCCGGAATAAGGCTCGCCATTGTGGCGAAGTGGACGGGTGACGGTCGCTGATGGCGAGGCGCTGTGCCATGGCTGGATCCAGGGACGCACGCCGCGGTCGAGTTCGGCGATGATCTTGTCGGTGATGCGGCTATAAATATCGGATCTGTGGTTGCTGTGCTCTCTTGTCATGTCGGCCTCCGTTCGGGGTCGCGACCATCGCGACCTGCCACGGCGGTCCGAAAGCCAGGCTAGAAGCGTCGGCTGGCACCCGTAGGGCCGGAACGAAGAGCAGGACGGCAAGGCCGTTGCGGCCGGCGCGAGCCTGGCAGGACAAAAGCCGGGGCAGGACGTGGTGATGCTGGCCTCGAAATGGCGGTGACGGGCGGGAGCAACGCCCGCCGCGACTGATTATCCTCGCCGCACCATCGACTTGGCGATCTCGACAATATCGTCTCGCGACGCCGTCGGATCCTCTTTCGACCAGGCAATGCCAAGCCCGATCTTAAAGTCGATTCCCCTCACCTTCTTGAGCACGAAACTGCGGTTCGGGATGTCGGTCGTCCACTCCGGTGCAAAGCCGATGCCAAGACCGGCGGAGACGAGAGAGACCAGCGAATAGGTGTCATCACAGCTATAGGCGACGTTCTTGGTCAGATCGTATTCCTCGAACTTCTCATTGAAGTGCCGCTCGGCGACGGAGAGGTTCCGCCGATTGAAAGCAATGATTCTCTGATCGCGTAGGTCCTCGATCGAAATCTCATTGAGGGAAGCCAGAGGATTGCTCGCGGCTACCGCCAGAAGATAGCGTTCATGGGCAACCGAGAAGAAACGCAGCGATCCGATATTCTCGACCGGCCTGATGAAGCCGAGGTTGAGCTGCCCGGTCTCCAACCCGCGGATGATGTCTCCGGTGTTGCCTGAGGCGAATGCTAAGACCCTGATCAAACAAGGGCAACCGGCCGTGATCTGCAAAATCATGTGTGCAACGGCAGTTGTCGGCGTCCTTGGCGAAATGGTTCTGATGAACGGTACAGCGCTTGTGTCTTCATTGGATGGCCAGGAGTCAGCACCATAGAAAACAGAACGCATTGGCTTCTTAGCGCCTGTCAACCCGAGATAGAGCTATTTCCCGAAAAGAGCGGTGCTCACCAGAGGCACTTTTGAAAGCAGGAAATACGCAGCGACACTAATAGCAAGTGGCGCGACGAACGGCGGCGACACGGTCAACGCATAGAAGTGGATGGCGTAAACCGCCAATGATACGGAACCGAGGTAAGCTAGGACTTCATTTATATGGCGCTGGCCGATGGACCGCAGGACCCGGGCCAGATCGACGGCCATCAGCGAGCCAGACATCGCCACTGTGAAAGCGTAGTGCTTGGCGGCAAACTGAGACGCCAAGAATAACGGTGCATCGGAGATGAGATTTTCCGGCAACGTCCTATGCCAAAACCAGATCAACCCCAAAAACACGATATAGGGAATCGCTCGTAGCCAAATGCTCGCTGTCCCGGTGAACGCCCTATAGGCTGCTGCCCCTAGCAGAAAGAAGAGAAACAGGCCGCCGTGGAAGTCGTTCGCGAAGACTAGCCCGCCAGCCGAATGCATTTTAACTTTAAGCGCATTCCAGATGAGGAACGCAAAGAGCATTTGCACGGGGATCGGCGCTAGGAACCGGATAATGCGCTCCAGACCAACCGTTCGAAGCACTGTGCATGCTATTGTCGAAACGACAACATAGGCGGCGGTGAAGACGGTGCACCAGAATATGCACGGCAGAAACCAAAGAGATCGGTCGGCGTGCAGGAACACGTCGAGTAGATACGTGCCAAAGGGTCCCTCAGCACGCCCAGAAAGGTAGAACAGGATCGTCCACGAGACAAACGGGAGCAGCAGCAGCATTGCTGCCCGTTGAACCCTCCGCAAAGCAGCAGCACCCGCGTCGTAGATTGAGCCGCCAATATCAATTTTCTCGACCCAAAAGACCGCAGCGGCGCCAGCGAGAAACGCGAAGAGCGGCATGTGGAACGAGTAGACAACCCTAAAGGCAAAGATGTCGTCGAATTTTTCCGGATAGGCGCCTTGGATTGTATGACCAAGCACGACGAGGAGTATCGCAAGACCCTTAGCTATATCGAGCAGCTCGTCGCGCGCGAGTACACGCTCTACAAGAATTTCGCCTTCCTTAATCTCAGCAAAGGCAGCTTGCGATAAAGCACTCAAAGAAAAAATCTCCACCCGTTATCGTAATAGGTACCACTCGATTTGCTTGAGTCTCAAAGTAAAACTCACGCATTTTGGCGGTAACAGGTCTGATCACATTGGACTGTGACATGTTTATCCCACGGTTGATCACGCCGGCCATGTGATAGCTGACGTTCGGCCACGAAGGGCACAACGGATGATTGATTTCGCTGCTGGTCAGAATAGGCATCAGCTCAAACATTATCACGCTAGACGACTAAGGCTTGGGCTTAGCGGCTCAAGTCCTCTTGGGTCGAAGCTATATATGGGGTGATCGTCACGCCGCCACACACGAGCTCACGTCTAGGGGATAACCGTTTCTCCGTTCCTCGGAGAGCCAGTAAAGGCCAGACCGCAACCTAAAGATGAACCGGTGCCGGAACGGCAGAACTCCCTTTAGACTTCACCGTCTCTTCACTCCACCGTTGCGGCTTGCTGACACCCCACTAAGAAGACGCGACCGACGCTGAAAATTTAGGCGAGTCAGGTTGAATGCTTGTGCCTTTCGGGCTTAATAAGCAGATACCCAAAGAACTTCCGAAAACCAAGAACCGGAGTATTTTCCTGCTGAGTGCCCCATCGACGATAGATGCCGCCACTCCTACGCTGTCGGTGATCATGTGCGTGCATCGAGCACACCCATGGCTATTGGAGGCAATAGATAGTGTACTGGATCAACACGACAGCGACTTTGAATTTCTGATTGCGGCGAATGCTTGCTCTGATGAACTGTGGCAACAACTTCAGGACCATGTGGGCAAGGACCCACGAGCCCAACTGTTCAGAAGCGAAATCGGCCAATTGTCTTTCAATCTTAATATGTTAGTCGATAGAGCCTCCAGCGACTATGTCGTCCGGATGGATTCGGATGACGTATGTGACCCTCAGCGGATACAGAAACTGAGGCACGCCATCGCTGTGAGCCAACCAGATATAATCGGTTCTTTCGTTTCGATCATCGATGAGTATGGCTGTACGGTGGGAAAGATGGAATTGCCGATTAACGGCGCTGAAATTGTGAAAGCCCTCCCAAGGAGGACAGTTTTCTGCCACCCGTCCGTTGCGATCCGAAGACAGTTTCTAATCGAGATGCGCGGCTACCTCGGAGGTTTTGCGTCTGAGGATACGGACCTGTGGCTTCGCGCTAAGAGAGCCGGGGCCAAAATGCAGAACCTTCCCGAACCCCTGCTTAGGTATCGGGTACATAGCACACAGTCCATTGGATCGAGAGCAGGATATCCGGAAGTCGCTGGGCTTTGGCTTCGCGAATTCTTCTTGTCTCCAAGCGCCTTTACCGGCCAGGGCTTAGCTATCTCGCTTTTCAAGGCAATATTTGCCTCCTGGCTTCCGGGAGCGCGCCGATACAAGGACCGGAAGTGACTCAAAGAATGACTGGTTGTGCACCTAAACTATTGTTTTTCGTCAGTGTGGACTGGTTCTTTTGCTCGCATTTTCTGCAGCGTGCCATTGCCGCAAAAGACGCGGGGTATGATGTTGTACTCGTCAGCAAGTTCGAGCGCCACAGAGACATCGTTGAAACGGCCGGCATTCGGACTATTCCAATTGAGCTCGAAAGGCGCAGCCTTAATCCGCTCGCGGCACTGAGAGCAATGGTGGCGGTCGCGAAAATTTATCGACGCGAGCGCCCGGATATCGCCCACCACGTAGCGATAAAGCCAATTCTTATTGGCGGATTGGCATCGGTATTCGCCCCACCTGGCTCGATTGTGAATGCCATTGTCGGAATGGGGTATATTTTCACCGGCAACAGTCTCGTTTCGCGCTTTGTCAGGCCGCTCGTACGGCTCGGTTTCCGCTTCTTTCTAAACCCGGCCGACAGCAGGGTCGTCTTCGAGAATAGCGACGATCTCACAGATTTCGTCGCGGCGCGAGCCGTGCGAAAGAAGGATGCAGTTCTAATTCGTGGCGCGGGTGTCGAGCCCAACCATTACTGGCTGGCCGACGACCGACGTTTGCCACCAGTAACGATCTTCGTGGCGCGGCTGCTATGGGACAAAGGGGTAGGCGAACTGATTGATGCCATCCGGTTATTGAAGCAACGCGGTGTGGCCGGACGCTTCATCTTTGTGGGGGATGCCGACCCTGGTAATCCCGCATGCATCGACGCCAAGACGCTTGCGGAATGGAAAAGCGAGGGCTTGGCTGAGTTTCTTGGCTACCGCAGCGATATCCCTATGCTCCTTTCTCAAAGCCATATCGCCTGTCTGCCATCTCATCGAGAAGGACTGCCAAAATCACTTCTGGAAGCTATGGCAGCGGGCCTACCGTGCGTTACAACAGACACCCCGGGCTGCAGGGAGGCTGTCCGAGACGGGGACAACGGCCTGTTGGTGCCCGTTCGTTCGCCTTTCCATCTTGCTAATGCTCTTGAACGACTGATCCTAGATGAAGGACTGCGTGTCAAGATGGGGACGCGCGGAAGGGAGCGAATCGAGCGCGAGTTTTCGACAGCGATCGTGGTCGATGAAACGCTGAAGCTGTACGCGGAAGTCTGCCATTTACATTCTGATCCAAGATGACGGAACCAGATCCGAGGTATCGATATCCCTCTTCTGGAACCACTGTGCAGGCGCCACCACCTTCTTGTTTCCATGTGATCCGAGCCATGCCCCCCACCAACTCAGCGAGCTGTTTGCGATAACGTAGCGTTGACACGCTGCCATCAGGCGGAGGTCTTCGTGAGCTTGGTTCGTTGCGTGGATGTCTACAAACGTCACCGGAATCTTGGGTGCGAAATTTTCGCGTGCCCAGACGGGATCATCTGAAAAGACGAAACAGTGCGGCCGCGTCAAGCCCTCAGTGACGCGCCCCAAACCCGCCGCATAATAGTCCAGCGAGCAGGTACCGTGATGCGCATTGGCGGCTTTGTTGGTAACATAGTCGCCGCGCCGAATATGCAAGCAGATAGCGTCAGTCTGAGAGATCCGACTCAATACCTCAGTCGTCTGCGGCAGGGGCGAATTACGAAGTTTGAAATCCGCGGCGATCTGTTCGCGGTAGTTGGAGAAATACTTCTCGCTTTGAAAATAGCCGTCGAGAAAGACGGGCGCACGCGCCTGCTCGATATCTGCATCATACCGGAAGGAAGCCTCTTTAAAAACAGGCAGGCCGTTCTGCTTACGTGCTATCGGAAGCCGCCTCACGATTCTACTCAACAGATCATATTTCGGAGCTTCCTGCTTTGCACTTCGCATTGTCGTTGCGCTAATAGCAAAAGGCTCCAGTGCATATTGACGATCTGGATCGGTTCCAAACCAAGACAGCTCCAGCTTCACATCAGAACCTGTTCTCAGTGCGACAGCTCTGGCTGCAGCATACTGAAACATTTGGTTACCCAACCCGCCAATAAGTGGAACCACGACCGAACTCATTAAAAACTCCATAGAATAAGTACTACTTCTGGGTTCGGCCCTGAATTAAGCTGAGAAACAAATTCTCGTATTCCCTAGTGAGACTGGCCCAATTGTACCTCGCCTTACTCGCCGCTTTTCCATTCGCCCCAAGGCGCGAAAGAAGTGCGGGATCCTCGAGCAGCCTCTTGATCGCACGTGCTAAAACTTTTGGCTCGGCGCGCGTGTAGCCTTCCGTATCTCGCGGCGCATCGCACATCTCTCCGCCACCTGTCCAAGCAACGATTTCCGCTGTGTTTCCAACCGGAACCGTCAGAAAAGGCAGTCCAGCAGCACAAGCTTCGTACAGCACCAATGGCGAATACTCGATGTTTGACGCAAAGACAAACAGGTTGGACTGCAGATACGCTTGTACCAGCTCAGGTCGAGGAAGGTCCAGACGAAGCACCCGTTTATTTCCGTAGCGCCCATCATTGATGCTTGCCACCCACATTTCGATCGAGTTCTCGTTGCCGCCTCTCCATCCAAGCGCGACCAAAGCCATTTTCACGGAGTGCCGGAACGCATAAGCCGGCCCATAGGTGCGGACCAACTCCACAAATCGTCGGCAGTAAGGTGGCCGATGACCCCCGCTATGTGGCTGATTGCCGTTTATGATCAGCAACGCTTCTCGCCCCCCGAAATCCGCTAGCGCAAACGCACGCGCGAGTTCGAGATGACCTTTTAGACCGGTGGCGCTGCCAACGGTCAGCAAAATCTGCGTGTCTTGGCGGGCCCCAATTGAGGAGCGGAACTCTGGATCGATATCGACCGAAAACTCTTCGGCAGCCGCGCCGTTTGGAATGACAATCGAATTTGTCAAAGCATGATCGCGCGCGAAGTCAATGTCCCGGTACGATTCCGCATGATAGACGACGGCGTCCAGCTGCCTGAGAATTGCGGGAAGTCGCTGGAAGTACTCGGCGTACGCGCTGTTATAAAGGCCTGAGTAGCCGCAAGGAACAAAAACCTTCTTCGCCCGCACATCACCAAATGTTTCCCATGCTGCATCGAACGTCCACTGCTGAGCAGCATAGAAGAAGAGGACATCTATGTCGCTTTTGCGTATGAATTCGCGATAGACGTCTACTTCGCCCTTCAATCCACGCACCTGATTGCCGCTGACCTTGAACCCAACGACTTTCACGCCGTTGACGATGTCGCTCGATCTGTGCTGCAACCAAGAGGTAGCAACTGTGACATCATGGCCACTTGCAGCTAGGCGTTCGGCTATTTGGCGCACGACTTCCTGCGCACCGCCAATGCTCGGATAATAGAATTCCACACAGAATAGAATTTTCATTTGAAAAGACGCCTACGGATTGCTCGGGCCAACGGAATTAGTCTCTGCGGTATCCAGCGCTTTGAAAAACGGAACTCAAACAGCCGTTTTATCGATTGCAGCGTTTTTACAAATTCGGCATCTTGCTCGCCGCCGGCAACGCGTGAAGCCGCGAGTTTCAAGATGCGCATAGCTCGGCGATAGCTCATTCGTGATGTCGATGATTCAACACCGTGGTAGATCTCAGCCAATATCCTACACTCTTGCATAGAGTAGGTCGGTGAAACAATGGCGTAAATGTTCTCAGCCGAAAACATCAGCACCTTCTCCAAGAAGGGGTTTTCTCCGATGCGCGACAGACTGCCCGGCACCTCGCGGTAGACGGTGAGAACGTCTTCTAGGTTAGCCACTTCATGGACGCGCGCGATACGAGACCAAAGCTCATAGTCTTCAGGTGGGAGTCGCGATGTCTCGGTGCAGTAACCGCCTATCGACATGATTGCTTCACGCCGGAACATGATGGATGCGTGCACGAAGGGGTTGTCGAAGAGAAGGCACAGCCTCAAAGCTTTGTTCGACGTCGGGTGTCGATGATGACGCTCCGTTGGACTATTTCCGACATAGATCTGGGCCGCCGTCCCTAAGAGAGCGACACTGGGATGCTCGTCGAGATAGCGAACTTGCGCCTGAAGCCTCAATGGCATCATTAGGTCATCGTGATCTAGCCTTGCAATATACTCCCCTCGCGCAAGGGAAATCCCCCGATTCAAGGTCGCCGGCAGCCCCATGTTATCGTGATGGTAGGCGCGTATCCGCGGTTCGGACAACGATTGGAGAAGCTCCCAAGTGTTGTCGGTCGACCCATCATCCAAGACGATTAATTCGAAATCATCCATGGTCTGCGACAGCACGGACTGGATTGCGTCGTTCAGTAACGCCTGGCCATTGTAAGCAGGCAGAATGATGCTAACTTTCGGCGGAGACTCCTGCGGGCTTTCCATCAGGCACTCCTACCTCCGCGAATTGCCGTCACATGAAGGCCAAAGCTGAGGAGCTCCTTGCTTCCTTTGTCGCGTGCTGAAAACTTCTCCAAGGCTGAAAGCAGGATCTTCAGCGCAAAGCGCTGCAACTTGGTCAACGACGTGCCCGTATACTGTTGAGCGCATTGGTCGACACGTCTGAGTTCCTGTCCGACAAACTCGAAAAAGTTACCGTTTTCCGTGATCTCGATGTCCACGAACCCTAACCGCTCCAGATGATGCAAATAGTAGTAACGGTTGAAGCCCGTGGAAAAGTGATACGGAGCGAAATGGGTCAGGCTGCCAAATGGTGCTGTCAAGATAAGCTTCCCACCCGGCCGCAACAGACGGGAAAATTCCTTGAGCGCGGGCGTGGCATCGGGCAAATGTTCTAACACTTCAGTGCAGAGAATAGCATCAAACGAGCCGTCCGGCTCTGGGACATCGCAAATATCGCACACGATATCGATCGCGGACGTGTCCCACGTTCCTGTCTGCAATCCTGCATCGTTCCCGGAGCCATCGTACTGCGACAAGTCCTGAGAAACATAATTCAGGTGGCTGCAGAAGCGCCGAAACTGGCATTCGCCAGCGCCGGCGTCAAGAAGCCGAGCGCCCGCCGGCACCGACTGCAGCGCCTCCTCGATCCATGCTTCCCGCACGGCGGCGTTGTGAGTGCCGACGGTAACATTCTTGTCTTCGCCAATTATCGTTTCAATGAAGCTCAATGCCAATTCCTTATCGGGCCAAAGCCGGCTGCCCACTGCGGTCCACGCGAACAAACCTTCAAGTCGTTCACAGTACTGTGCTCATCACTGCCGGTTGAGCCATTTGTGTTCGTCCACAAATATCGAGTTAATGTATGTATCAGCATAGAGCTTGTAGCCATTTCCCAATATGAGGTCACGTATGTCTTCAAGTTTTATCTCGTCCCGCGATTCGCTAAACGTCAAGGTCTCGACACAAATGACTGTTGGCCGGATTTTGTTAAAATCGATTGAGTTTATGATGTCGAAATCCAGCCCTTCAACATCCACGGAGAGCAAGTCCGGTGAGGCGCCACCAAAATGATCCGTGACAATCTGATCAACTGTGAGAACTTCGATCGTGTCGACACGCACTATCTGATGCATGCCGGTTTCGGCATAACGATGGGCTTCCGATTTGGAGAACGTATTGAGTGTGGGGGTTGACATAACATAGAAGGGCAGACTCGGAGAAGGTGTCGCGGCGACGCCCACGTTCAACAACGTCTCGCTCGCGCGCTCTCGGACCAGAACGCGGAAAAGATCTGGATCTGGCTCTATAGACACACCCTTACAACCCCTCAGATAGAAGAAGTAGGTGTTATTAAACATCCGAGGATCGTTGGCGCCGATATCCAGGTATGTCGGCGCTGAGATTTGTAGCGCCCGAAAAATGAAATCGATAATCATATCCTCTCCGGATTGAGAGAATGATATCCGGCCGTGATGCTTCGAGAGCAAACGCTGGCAAAACCGTATGATCTTATTTTTCATTGTTATCTCGATACTGTCATTTTGCCTGTTTGGTATGATGGGCTTTGAGTTTCCTTACGAGATTTACTACCGATAATGCAGCAAAAATCTTGTCACTCATTGATAGCCGAGGGCACTTGAAAGTGTCCTTCAACAACTGCGATAGAAAAGGCCAATAAGTCAGCTGCCTGACCTTCGGATCAATCTGCTTGATTTCATACTCCGAACTGTGCACACCCGCTCGATATCGAGAACCCTCAACCGTTCTAATGCCATAGTTCAGCATAATCGAGTAAACAACGGCACAGTCCCAAAAAAAGAAACTTCCAGCAGGAATGGATGCACGCAAGCTTTTCGTTCGATGTAGGCCGTATATCAACGTCGGCTGCATATTTGCATTGAACCTTATCAAATTCTCCAGAACAGGGCGTTCAGGATCAAGTTTAGGCAATTTGGTATGAATGACCTGGTCTCGAGCATGAAATACCGTGTTGAAGTCTCCCATTAACAGTCCTGCAGATCCAATGTTGGCTATTGCAAACTCAATGAAATCGACATCCCAATCATCATCATCGGCGGCCCACATGAAGAACTCGCCTCGGGCCTCCTCAAGTAGAAAGAGAAAATTTTTGAGCGCCCCTATGTTCGACCGCTGCCTGAAGGCACGGATTCTGTCATCAACGGCAGTATAGCGCGTTATCACTTCTGCAACCCGGGGATCTGATGAAGCGTTATCAGAGATCACAACTTCAATGTTCGACCACGTTTGACTTAGTATCTTTTTTATCGCCAGTTCTAGTAAGTCAGGACGATTGTAGGTTGGGATTCCAACGCTCACCAATGGCGCTTCCGATGAGAGCTTGTTAAGCACCGCCTACGCCCACCTACTTGACACGCCGCAGAAAACCGTCGGGGGCTACGGTAACTTGCAACTTGCTGGCCATATCTCGATCGATTTCAAAATTGGCGTTCCCGGCGAGCCACTCATGCACTGCGGTCTTGGGGTTATCGCCCACATTCCAAGGACGATCAGCAAAAAAATCCTTCGGCATGTCCTCAACAAAAGTATCGAAAACAATGCAATAGCATCCGGGGGTTACCATTGGTGCGTAGTATTCCAATTCAGTCAGCACATGGTCATGCGTGTGCATGGAATCCAAGCAGACCATGACACGCTTGGCATCTCCAACGGCATCCCTGACCTGATTCACGGTCTCGTCGGCGGTAGAAGAGCCCTGGATCATCGTAATACGCGAGCTCATCGGATGGCGCTTGATAGCATCAAGATTGTGAGATCTTATATCGATATCCACTCCAACAACGCGACGACTCGGCCGCATTGGATCGAGGACGGTGCCGCTCTCAACCGCGTCGGCGTAGTCAAGCATGGCAAGCACCGAGGCGGAGAAGATCAAGGAGCCGCCGTGCGCGATACCGGTTTCAACGACAACATCAGGGCGGGTCGCCCAAATTACTTCCTGAACAGCGGCCATGTCCTGAGGATACTGAATTATAGGGCGCCCAAGCCAATCAAAGTTATAGACGTAACGCTTGGCCATGGATTCTTGCAACCACTGCTGTGACAGCCGATTGAACTCGGCATCATCGTGATAACTCTTAATCGTGGCGCTGCGCTCGTTTTGAAACTGACTGATCGGGTCCATTCGAATTCCTTAGAAGAGAGGCGTTAGTACATAACGATTTCGTTGGTGCGAGCAAGCGGATCGCTGGCGCGGAAGGCAAATTCGGATTGGACGCGCGTCACATCGATCGACGGGAACGTCGTTTCAGGTGCACCATCCAACACTCTTGCCGTCGCCCCGGTCGCTTCCGTTATGCCCGCGAGCCACTCGGCATGAGAAAGTTGCCTACCGCTCCCGACATTGTAAACGCGTTGCGTTCCCCGTTCAGCAATTTTAACGAGAACATCAGCAGCGTCATCAATCCACAGGTAGTCTTTTGCCGAATTCAAGGCTGATTGCAGCAGAATGTGACCGTTATGCGCTTCGCGACACAACGCACCGATAAATGTGTCTCGTTGAGCCTCTCTTGCACCAACGATGTTCGAAAGTCGAGCAACTCTTACGCTTTCAGTCGCAGCCAGACAGACTGACTCTCCGGCCAACTTCGAAAGATTGTAAAGGTCCGATGGATCATTCGGATTTACTGAAATGGCCGCGTTCTCGCATGCAGTTGTAGCATGCTGATAAATCCGAGTGGACGAAAGGTAAAGGAGGCTTTCAAATGCATTTTCGCGCAAGATTGGTGTCAACGCACCTACATGTGCATCTATAGTGTCGAAAGGACGAGTCCGAAAATCCGCGGTTAGCCCTATCGCCCAGATGGCGTGGCCGTACCCACGTTCGGGGACATCTCTGCTGGTGTGGTATCTGCCAGGAACAAAAACGTCCCGACCTTGTGCACGTAGAATATCCACAAGACGCTTGCCGACAAAGCCTTCGCCACCAAAGATCGTCCAATGCATTGGCTAGACTCGCATCTTGAGAAGTCTGAGTGGCTGACCTCCGTAGACTGCCATTCCAGCCACCTTGCCTCGGATCACGGAACCGGCCGCGATGACCGCGCCCTTGCCCACATGTGCACCATCAAGAATAACGCAATTGGCACCAATCCACACATCATCCTCGATCACAATCCCACCGCGCGACGGTTGAAAGCCTTGATTGCGAATTGGAACATCTACCGATCCAAACTCGTGGTTGGTAGGGCAAAACGTGCAGTTGGCAGCAACTAGAACACCTTCCCCAATGGTAATGCCATTCCCCGTATACAATACGCATCCGCTGTTAATATAGCTTCCCGCGCCGACGAAAAGGTCGCCTAGACCTCCAGCAGGTTTAATTTTTACGAAGCTGTCAATCACACTCCGCTCGGCTATCACAATGCGGGTCCCCCTTGTCGAATCTTCTATATCGGCAAGGCTGCTTACGCGGGCGAGCGGATGGATTTCGATGCTCATGATATTGTGAGCTCAGGAACGGCCCAAACGAACCGAGTGTTGCTTTCCGCAAGATAGCTTAGGTTCTCACGGACTTCTTTTGCGATATTCCACGGCAAGATTACAACATAATCCAATTTCTGTTCGCGCAGTACATCAGGCGTAACAATAGGCAAATGGCTACCGGGCATGTACTTACCTTGCTTGGATGGCGCGGCATCGGCGACGAACGGTAGCAGGTCAGGCTTGACCCCTGCGAAATTCATCAGCGTGTTACCTTTGGCCGCAGCGCCGTAAGCACCCACCCGCTTGCCGGCCTTCTTCTGTTCGATAAGAAAGTCCAGAAAGCCGAGTTTCACCTGTTCGGCCTTACCTTGAAAATCCTCATACACTTTCAATGACAGAAGGCCGGCCTCGATTTCCGTTTCAAGAAGGTCGGAAACAGCCGGCGTCACTGGGCGACTGTCTTCCGCATGACAACCGAAAACCCGCAGGCTCCCCCCATGCGTCTGCAACTGCTCCACATCCCACACCTTCAAACCGGCGGTCTTGAAAATGCGATTCACGGCGTTCAACGACAGATAGGAGAAGTGCTCGTGATAAATCGTGTCGAACTGAACCTGTTGAATAAGGCGCAGCAGATGCGGGAACTCAAGCGTGATGGTTCCACCGGCTTTTAACGCGGTTTTCAAGCCGCGCGTAAAATCATTGATATCGGGAACGTGCGCATAAACATTGTTCCCCGCAATAAGATCCGCCTGCTTGCCTTCCGCGCGCAGCCTGCCAGCAAGCGCATCGCCGAAGAACTCGCGTATAACCGGAACACCTAACGCCTCGGCGGCAGCCGCAGTGCTGGCCGTCGGCTCGACTCCCAGGCATGGAATGTTCCATTCAAGGAAATTCTTGAGGAGATAGCCGTCATTGGACGCAACTTCGATTACCAGGCTACGTTCATCGAGTTTCAACCTCGAACGCATTTCCTCGCAATAACGCCGCGCGTGGGCTAGCCATCCGCTGGAAGTGCTGGAGAAATACGCATAATCAGCATCAAACAGTTCGCCGGCATCCGTGTAGTCCAATGTTTGCACGAGCCAGCACTCGCTGCACACCATCACCTTGAGCGGATATGTCTTCTCAGGCCTGCTCAACCCCTCAAGCGTGAGATAGCTGTTCGAGGGAGGCGCATGGCCGAGGTCAACAAAACTGTGCTCGAGCGGTGTCGAGCAATGACGGCATTTCATAGGCTGACACCTGTAAACGATGGCGTAAGTGCAGGACGCTGGTTATCACGCTCGGAGATTTCGGCAATGGGCAGCGGCCAGGAAATTCCCAGTTTTGGATCTTGTGGGTGCACGCCCGCCTCTGCGTGCGGCGTGTAAGGCTCAGAATGACAGTATAGAAGTTCCGCGCTGTCCGACAACACCTGGAAGCCGTGTGCAAATCCTTCTGGTATGAGCAGAGCCCTGCAGTTCTCGGCAGAGAGATGCTCTGCGTGCCACTGTAAAAAGGTGGATGAACCGGTCCTCAGGTCGACTGCAACGTCCCAGACTTCGCCGTGAATGCAACTAACCAGCTTCATCTCCGCATGCGGCACGGTCTGGAAATGCATGCCCCGCACGGTTCCGCGACGTTCAGTGCGTGTATGGTTGATCTGCGCGACAGGCTTGTCCCAGCCTGCGGCACGCAATTCATCGCTGCAAAACACACGGCTCAAAAAGCCCCGGCTATCGCCAATCCGAGTGCGCTCGATCAGCACCAAGCACTCGATTGGGCTATTGGTCAGCGAAAAGCGGGTCACTGGCTTCCCTCCCAGGCATCCATGTCCAACTTGCAGAGTTCGCGCGCCGATTCGCCGGCGGCCTGGCGGCGATACCAGTCAACGGTGCGCGTGACCGCCTGATTAAGATTCCAGCGCGGGCGCACTTTGAGCAGTTCCCGCGCCTTCGCTGTCTCCAGCGATAATCGCCCAGCTTCATGTGGCCCGCTGAGATCACCGTACTTAACTTCGGCGCCAGGCCATGCCGTTCGCGCAATATCTATGACCGTGCGCACGCTAGCCGCCTCTGCGGGATCCGGTCCAAAGTTCCATGCATCCGCGAACTCTATTTTCGACCACAGGGCTTCGGCGAGAACCAGATACCCTGTCAGAGGCTCTAAAACATGTTGCCAAGGTCGGATAGCGGATGGATTGCGGATGGACAACGAAGCGCCATTTTGCCAAGCGCGGATTGCGTCCGGAATCAATCTATCTTGCGACCAGTCCCCACCACCGATTACGTTGCCGGCGCGCGCTGTGGCGATTGCCACGCCATTCTGCTGCAAAAAGGACCTGCGATAGCTGGCAATGACAGTCTCGCTGGCCGCTTTGCTCGCACTATACGGATCATGTCCGCCAAGGGCGTCCGTCTCACGATAGGGCCAGTTCCATTCACGATTCTCGTAGACCTTGTCTGTAGTTACCATCACCGCCACCCGACAATCGGACGTTGACCGCAAGGCGTCCAGCAAATGCGCCGTGCCCATTACATTAGTGGCAAACGTATCGACTGGGCGCTGATAGCTTGCCCGCACCAAAGGTTGGGCTGCGAGATGCAGGACGATTTCTGGCTGGGCTTCTTGCACCAAGCGCTCAAAACGAGGCCGATCTCGGATATCACAAATGTGCGTCGTGCAGCAGGAGCCGACGTCATCCAATCGATGCAGGCTTGGCAACGTCTCCGGCTCTAGACTGATACCTGTGATGTCGGCACCCAGCCGGTGCAGCATCAGTGCCAGCCAGCTGCCCTTGAAGCCCGTATGGCCGGTGATCAGAACACGTTTGCCGACCCAGAACTCGGGCGACGGCGCGGCACTCATTTCCACACCTTCCATGGTGCGGATCCACCGGCCCAAAGCTCCTCCAAGGCGTTTTTGTCGCGCAGAGTGTCCATTGCCGCCCAGAAGCCGGTGTGATCATATGCCATCAGCTGACCTTCTGCTGCAATCTGCGTAAGAGGACCAAGCTCCCAGCTTGTGCGATCACCCTCAATGTAGTCGAGCACCTTAGGCGACAGGATGAAATAGCCGCCATTGATCATGCCACCATCGCCGCGAGGCTTTTCAACAAAGCCTCTGACTTCGTCGCCCTCGCGCTTGAGCGCCCCATAACGCCCAGGTGGAGAGACGGCAGTGACGGTCGCGAGCTTTCCGTGCGCGCGATGAAACGCAATTGCGGCTGTGATGTCGATGTCGGAAACGCCGTCGCCGTAGGTAAAGCAAAAAGCCTCTTCGTCTTTTACATAGTCGCTAACGCGCTTCATACGCCCACCGGTCAGCGTATCCTCGCCCGTGTCGACTAAGGTCACTCGCCAAGGCTCCGCCTTTTGCTGGTGAACAATCATCCGGTTATCAGCCATATCAAACGTTACGTCCGACATATGCAAGAAGTAGTTCGCGAAGTATTCCTTGATAACATAGCCTTTATAGCCGCAGCATATCACGAAATCGTTCACACCATGAGCAGCGTAAATTTTAAGGATGTGCCAAAGGATGGGCCGACCGCCAATTTCGACCATCGGCTTCGGTTTCAGGTGCGTCTCTTCGGAAAGTCTTGTTCCGAACCCACCCGCTAAGATCACTGCTTTCAATTCGATGCCTCCTCGACCTTCCATTGCAGTCGTGGTCGCACGACGCCAGGCATTACATTTGCATACCCATGGCGACCGACGCTGCCGTCCATCGAGTCACGTACGTTAAAGGTCATTGCACTCGGCTCGAAGAAGTGGATTGTGAGGCCCGGCGCGTAGGAGCTAACGGCCAATCCGACAAAATAGCTGCCCTCATTAAGGAAATCACCCGGGATGTAGCAGCTAGCCTCGTAGTCACCAGGCGTGAGTTCAGTCAAAACATCAGGCGTACTCACAAAGGCATATGTTCCGCCCGGCACGACGAAATGGAAATTAGGCATGAAACGAATGCCTGATCTGCTCTTCACTCGGAAGCCCATCTTAACCCGTATGGGCTTGCGTATATCGGCTTCCAAAATAGGCTGATCATCTTCATCAAGCACCTCGCCATATAAAAGCTGAACATGCTCGTCGGCGACAGTCCTCCCTTGCCTTTCAAAGTCGACCCTACCGACAGACTCGGAATCGCCTCCCAGGTACTCGATGATAACTTCCGATGGTCTGCCCTGCTTGCGAATTTGTCCAGAATCCAGCAAGATGCATTGATTGCAAAGGGAGGTCACCGTTTGCATGCTGTGGCTTACAAAGATGACAGTACGCCCACCTGTGCTGATGTCCTGCATCTTTCCGAGGCATTTCTTTTGGAATTCCGCATCGCCTACCGCCAGCACCTCGTCGACGATCAGAATTTCTGGATCAAGATGCGCCGCGACCGAAAAAGCCAACCGCATATACATTCCAGAAGAGTAGTGTTTGACTTGCGTCTCGAGAAAGCGCTCCACACCTGCAAAACTGACGATCTCGTCAAATTTCCGTCGAACCTCGATACGGCTCATACCAAGGATGACGCCGTTGAGGAAAATATTCTCGCGTCCAGTGAGTTCGGGATGAAAACCCGTTCCCACCTCAAGGAGGCTGGATACCCGTCCGCGCAAGCGTATTTCGCCCGTGGTCGGCTCAGCTACACGGCTCAACAACTTAAGCAGCGTGGATTTTCCCGCTCCGTTTTTCCCGATGATACCGACTTTATCACCTTCAGCGATCTCAAATCCAAGATCGCGTAGCGCCCAGAACTCTTGCCGAGTTTCAGCCTTTCGAGGAAATTCCTTCACAAAGCTCATGATTTCATCCCGCAGAAGTCGATGTCTACGATTGCCTTTGATCATGTAGCGCTTGCCGAGGCCTTCAACACGTACCGAATAACTCATGTTCGACCTCAGATTATGTCAACGATGTCACGCTCGACGTGACGGAAATACATTACGCCGGTCACAATAAGCAGGAGCGCGAGCACAGAAGAGTATCCCAGCGTCCACATCTGGAACGGATACTGATCGCCAAAAAGAGCAAAGCGGAAACCATCGACAAGTCCGACCACCGGATTCAAACCATAAAGTATTCGCCACCTTTCCGGTATTGCTCCCGAGGAGAACCCAATCGGCGAAAGGTACAGCCCGAAAGTGACCAGAAACGGCATGATGAACGACACGTCTCGATATTTTGCGTTCAATGCGGCCGCCCAAATTCCAAGCCCCACAGTCAGCAGTGCCAAGGCCACGACCACTAATGGGACAAGCACGATTGTCGACCTGATGCCGATCCCAAACCAGACAAGCATGCCACACAAAAGCAGCACAGTAATCGTCAAATCGACCAAGTTGGCGATAACGCAGCTAGCCGGCACGACTAGGCGAGGAAAGTAAACCTTGCTGATCAGCGTCGAGTTGGCAACAAGGCTGTTCCCACAATCATTGACTGTGTTGGCGAAATATAGCCAAGGCGTTATGCCAGACAATACGAGCAGTGGGTACGGGATCTCCCCAGAGGGCAGGCGTGCGATCTTCCCAAATACAAGCGTAAAGACCATCGTTGTCAGAATGGGACGCAGAATCGCCCACGTGATCCCCAGCACGGCCTGCTTGTACTTGACGACGATATCGCGCCAAGCGAGAAAGAAAAGCAGCTCTCTTGCCTTCCAAATACTCTGCCAAAGGGCTTTAGCACCGTTGGAGTTTGCCGACAGAACGGTTTCTCTCATAGTAATCAATATCTACTCGCGATTGACGGTGAAGGCATATCCGTGGCTCCTAAGCAGCGCTCCTTGCCGGGCCTGCTCTAGGTCATGAGCGACCATTTCTCGGCACATCTCCTGAACTGTAATCTCTGGAACCCAGCCAAGTTTCTCGCGCGCCTTCGTTGGATCTCCGAGCAACGTCTCGACTTCGGTTGGGCGGAAGTAGCGGGGGTCAACTCGGACCACAACATCACCGACCTTCAACGCGGGAGCCTTGTCACCGTCGATATGCTCGACAACCGCATGCTCATCTACACCCTTGCCCTTGAACGCAAGTCTAATACCGAGTTCAGCGGCCGACCATTCAATGAACTGCCTCACGCTGTACTGCACACCGGTACCGATAACAAAGTCATCCGGCTGTTCCTGCTGTAACATCATCCACTGCATGCGCACATAGTCACGCGCGTGGCCCCAATCGCGCAACGCATCCATGTTGCCCATGTACAGACAGCGGTCCAAGCCCAGCGCGATATTAGCAATACCGCGGGTAATCTTGCGGGTTACAAAAGTCTCACCTCTTCTAGGGCTTTCGTGATTGAATAGGATGCCATTGCAGGCGTAAATCCCGTACGCTTCGCGATAATTCACGACAATCCAGTAGGCATACAGCTTGGCGACTGCATAAGGCGACCGTGGATAGAACGGTGTCGTTTCCTTCTGCGGTGTCTCCTGAACTAGTCCATAGAGCTCGCTTGTGCTTGCCTGATAGAAACGAGTTTTCTTGTCGAGACCTAGGATCCTGATCGCCTCGAGGAGGCGCAAAGTACCGAGCGCATCGATGTCAGCGGTGTATTCCGGCGTCTCGAAGCTTACCGCGACATGGCTTTGCGCGCCCAAATTATAGATCTCATCAGGCTGGACCTGCTGAACGATGCGGACCAAGTTGCTGGTGTCCGAAAGATCGCCGTAGTGAAGCGTGAACCTTTGATTGTCGGTGTGGGGGTCCTGGTAGATATGATCCACTCGATCGGTGTTAAAGGTGCTCGAACGTCGCTTGATACCATGCACCTCATACCCTTTTTCCAAAAGGAATTCTGCGAGGTATGACCCATCCTGTCCCGTGATGCCCGTAATGAGCGCTACTTTATTTTTCATCGCTTGCGCTCCGATCCAAAAAATCATTGTAGGCTATCGCCAATCCCTCCAGCAAAGACACCTTGGCTTCCCAGCCCATGTTGTTTAGCCGTCCGCTGTCCATCAATTTGCGGGGAGTTCCATCTAGCTTGGAAGTGTCGAACGCGATCTCGCCGTTGTATTCAGTTACCTTGGCTATCGCTTCAGCCAATTCCCGGATGGTTAGATCTTGTCCATATCCGACATTAATGTGGCTGAGCATAGGCTGGGTGTTCTGCGAATAGGTTTTCTTATCCAGATTCATGACGTGAACGCTCGCCTCTGCCATGTCATCGACGTAAAGAAACTCCCGGCGCGGCGTGCCAGTACCCCAAATGAGAACTGACGGCGTTCGGTTTATCTTGGCTTCATGGAAACGACGTATCAGTGCGGGAATGACGTGCGAATTCTCTGGATGATAATTGTCACCAGGCCCGTAGAGGTTCGTGGGCATGACGCTGCGGAAGTCAACGCCATACTCGGTTTCATACTGACGATTATAGCTCTCACAAAGTTTGATCCCTGCAATCTTCGCAATCGCGTAAGGCTCGTTTGTGGACTCCAGTTCACCCGTCAGAAGCGCACTCTCGCTCATTGGCTGCGGAGCGAGCTTCGGATAAATGCAGCTCGACCCTAGAAACAGAAGTCGCTTCACCCCTGACCGGAAAGCCGCATCAATCACGTTGGCCTCCATCATAAGGTTTTCGTAAATGAACTCCGCAGGATAGGTGTTGTTTGCGTAAATACCGCCCACCTTTGCCGCAGCGAGATAAACCTGATCGGGCTTCTCCGTATCGAAAAAACGCCGCACATCGGCTTGTATCGTAAGATCGAGGTCATGGTGGGTTCGCGTAACGATGTTTGCCTGCCCCATCCGTTGCAGTACGCGCACGATCGCCGACCCCACCATACCACGGTGGCCGGCGACGTAAATCTTGGGCGCTTCAGTCATTGCTTACTCCGGCTACGGACAAGTTTAAGTTGCTATCGTCAATCGACCGCACCTCACCGCCGCTTGGGCGTCATGATGCATCAGCGACGCGCTTTATCGCATTCTGGTTGCTTAGGACACTGGGCGGTGTATTTATCAACGGTTTGCTGAAAGTGCCACGTGCTCGAACACATGTTTTCCAACGTCCTGGTCGCTGTCCAACCAAGCAGGTTGCGGGCCTTTTCTGCATCGGCGTAACACGCCGCAACGTCTCCGGAGCGGCGCGGCATCACTTCAAACGCTATTTTTCGACCACTAACATGTTCGAAGGATTTGATCATTTCCAGTACGCTGTACGCTTGGCCAGTACCCAAATTGATTGCATGCCAACCGGCGTTATCAACCAGGAATTGCAGCGCCAACGCATGACCTTCCGCGAGGTCCATCACATGAATGTAGTCCCGTAGTCCGGTGCCATCTGACGTGTCATAGTCATCCCCAAAAACACTGAGAACAGCCCTTGTCCCGGATGCAACTTGCGCGATGAACGGAACGAGGTTGTTGGGCTTTCCGGAGGGGTTCTCCCCAAGTAGCGCGGTCTCATGGGCGCCGACCGGATTGAAGTACCGCAGGCACGCAACATGCCAATCGGGATCGGAGATTGCGAGGTCGCCGAGCATCTCCTCGATGTGAAGCTTGCTGCGACCATAGGGATTGGTGGCGCTAGTTGGGTGGCTCTCGTCGATCGGCAGATATTGCGGCTGGCCGTATACCGTGGCGCTGCTGCTGAATACCAGCCTCTTAACATCTTCGGCTTTCATTGCCTCTAGTAGGCTTATCGTGCCCTGCACATTATTAGAGTAATACTCAATAGGCTTATCGACGGATTCTCCGACCGCCTTCAAGCCCGCGAGGTGAACAACAGCATCGATCTCATATTCCCGAAGCGCCTTTTGCAAGAAATCCGTGTCTCTGATGTCTCCACGCACAAACTCGCACGACTTCCCGACGATCTCACCAATACGGTCTGCCACAGTCCGCACGCTGTTGGACAAATTGTCATATAAGACAACGCGATGGCTCATTTCGGATAAGACGACGGCTACATGGCTGCCGATGTAACCTGTTCCACCTGTTAAAAGTATGTTCATCGAGGGTCCATTAAGGTGCGAGTGGTGCCCCTAACGTGGGCGATGCTACCCCGCATATACATAAGTGAAGAATAGCGCGCCATAGGAAACATACGACCTCTGCGCATGAGGCATCCCGCAATGGCGCACAATTTCGATCGGACCTCTGCGTTAGAGCTGCGATAGTCGGGTTCGGCCTCAGCAGTGCTTCCTTGCGGTCACACTAGGCCAACTTGGATCTTTGGTCCAGAATGATTGAGGATACGCATGACCTCAACCATCATCGGATCGACATTCGATCGCACCGTATTGAGCCAACTGCCTATCTCGAAATCGCACCCTCACATGTCCTGGAGCATCGACTGCTTGCCCCCAATTACGCGATTTGAGACCCGTTCGTCGCAATCTTGCGGCACCGCCCCTCGATCATTGCTACCCCCTAAGCTCATGCGCCGCATGCGAGCCAGCAGAACGCATCTGAGGCAAACTCGACCTTAGCCAACCTCGCCGGACATTCAATCCGAAAACTCAGCTTCCAGAAATCCATCGCCTGAAACGTCCACGCCATGTCCGGCGCAACCCGATGATCCGGCGTCCTCACGACCGCTTCGATCAAAAGCCTGGTATCCTAGAGCTGAAGGTTGACGGTGTTTTGGCGCACTAGCGCGAGAACATGCTCTGCCCACGCGCCATCACCGATCGCTTGCCACGCCAGCTAGCGACAGGTCCTCTTTGACGAACGTGTCCCGTGATGACGCGGAGAGCACTTGGGGATATTTTGTATCAAGATAACGCTTGCTATGCCCAACGCACCTCAAGTGTGGACGTGCGCTAGCTTCCCATGCACCGCACGACCGTATTAGTCTAGAGGTACGCTGATCTACACGATACCCGTCAAGCTTGCCCCGCCCTATGTTTTTAGCAAGTTCCGTGAAGATTCAACACTTTAGCAACGAACAGGCTCGCCAAGTGGTTGCGCTAGTTGTGCGTCCTGAGGCGGAGAAGCTGGATGCCGTCTTGGGGTCGAGACCAAAGAGCGAAGGACGGCGGCACTCGCGTACGATTCAACTCTACCGCGCGGGCAGAGAACAGCAGCTATTTGCGCAGCCCTATCAAATTGCTTACAACCACACCCAACTTCAATGGTCGGACGCTAGCTGCAGGCAATGCTCCGCGATCCTCGCGTTACCCCCGCTGATCAAGGGAAAGATATTTGAAATCTCCTCTACACCGCTCCGCCCTTTGTGCGCTTGTCGTTGCTACGCCATTCTATCGAGTCGCAGATGAGGCTGAGAACTGTCTTTCAACCTCATCCGCCCCGATTGGAGGGCCAGTCGGTTGAGCCAGCTAAAAAGAATAGTCGAGCCCGTCATCGCGCTCCGCCAGTCGCAAGCTCTCAGGAATACTGCTTTCAACTTCGCCGGCGTGATTTGGCGTGCCGGTTTGAGCATCCTTCTAATCCCGTTTTACGTGCACAGGCTTTCGCCGCAAGAGTGGGGCCTTGTAGCCTTTTGCATAGCGCTACAGGGAATTCTTGCGCTGTGCGAAGTTGGCTTAGGTCAACTTATCCCACGCGAGATTTCGCGCGCTAAAGCCTCGGGAGGATCGAACCTACCTCGGACGTTCGGGAACTTCTCTGCCGCATATATGGGGGTGGGCGCGCTGGTGGCGGCCCCGGGCTTCCTGTTCGCAGGATGGATACAAACCCATTGGCTCCAAGGCACAGCCGCAGCGTCGTCTGGTCACATCGAGGTGCGGCTAGCATTCGTCATGTTCTTCTTCCAATTCTGGAATGCCGTTCATTTAGGCTTTTGGAACGGCACCCAAGAACAAAAGACGGTGAACGTCCGGCAGACCCTGTTTGCAACCGCAAAGCATGGAGCGGCAGCATTCTTGGTGCTGTTGTGGTCGCCGACAGCGGTGGCCTACCTTATTGGCTTTACCACGTTGACCGTTGTGGAGTGGTCCGTCAACCGGTGGTCAATTCGAAAGGAACTGGCTAACGAGAGCGCATTGGTGCGGCTCACAGACTTGCTCGCACTTTTGAAAGAAACCGCGGGTTTTTCGGTCGCAATCTTCGCTGGCATGGCCGTTTCGCAGATTGACAGATTCACGCTCTCGAGTCTTGTGCCCCTCGCGGACTACGGTCGTTATATCGCGGTCGCCAGTCTTGGCCTCGCCTTCTTCCAGGTTCAGGGCCCTGTGCTCAATGCATTTCTTCCGCGCCTGTCAACAGAGCTTCCGCGCGGCGAACGTCGCTCGCTCCGGCAACTTTCTCTGGCAGTCGTCGTTTTAAACGTGCTGCCGAGCCTTTTGATGGCGGCGCTGGCGCCAACCATTCTTCGTTGGTGGATCCGTGACGCCCAACTGCAATCCGTTGGCGCGTTCCCCCTGCAGCTGATATTCTTGGCCGTTGGCGTCAACTCGTTGTACCAGATCTTCTATCAACAGATGGTGGTGTTCGGCTCGGCTAAAGTGATCGGGACGATCAACGTAGTAAACCTCATCGTTGGATCGGCCTTCATGCTGTACTTCGCGCCCCGCATTGGTGTGGAGGCTGGAGGATGGGTGTGGTTGCTTTGCGCGACATTGCAGTTGGCGGGCGGCATTCTCTGGGCCGCAAAATCGCGGGTAACGGCAGAGGGGAACCCAGGCAGGGCTTCCGTCCGCGCAGTTTATTGGCGGATCACGTTTTGCTTTGCCGCAGCTGGCTTCATCGGTGCGCTATTGATACAGGCCAACTTCTGGCCTGCATTGGCGGCAGGTTTGTCGGTGACTGACGTCGCTGCGCTTGCTCACTCGCTGCACGAGATCGGGACGTTCAAGATACTGTTTTACGACGATCGGGTCGACCTACTCGGCCTATTTGTCCTGTATGCCCCGGGCTACCTGGTCGGCTCGTGGATGTTCGCTGTGGTCAATCTCGCGCTGTTATTGATCGCTGCCTGGCTATACGAGCATTTAGTGCTGAAGGGCAGCAGCGCCGCGAAATCAAACGGCTTTGCACTTGTCGGCATCTGCGCCAATGTTTTCTTGCTGCTGTTGATGCCCGGGCCCAACAAGGAGCTTCCGCTGCTGGTGCTGTCACTTGCAATCTGTTGGACCTTGGTCACTCGCCCGCGACACTGGATGGTTATGGGTATCGCCATCGCCGCCGCCGCTGCTGCTTTCCGGCTCGGGTATGGCGCGATCCTCGCAGCGATCGTCGTGACCGCCGCCCTAGCTGAAACCTTGAAGCGATCCGAGGCGGAAGTCGTTGCCGTACTTGGCGGCGCGTGCGCTGTAGTCGTTCCGCTCATCTGGCTTGGGGCCGAGTGGCTTCCACTTTTCCACGTCAACATCGAGACCGCGCAAAGGATCGGTGGCCAGGTGTTCGCAGCACCTGACTTGTCGGTTCTGAGTATCAGTCAAGCCTTGCTCGCGTGGTTAAAACGGTGCGTCTTAAACGTTGCCAGCCTCGCGGTGTATCCCGTCGTCTGGCAGTCGACCGGCGCTCCCTACTGGGTCGGTGTCGGGTATTGGGTGTTCGGGATCCTGAATATTCTGGCCTTCGGCGCTTGTGCCGTTACAGCCCTCGCAAGGCGTTCATTCCCTGATCGAGGGCCGCAGATAATGGCGATGTTGTGGCTCAGCGCATGGCTGATGCTTTCTGTTTCCTTGTACGTTCAGCCGCGATATCAAATGGTCTTGCTTCCCCTTGGGCTCGCGACGTTCGCGGCGCTTCCATTGCGGGCTAGAGCTAGACTGCTCATGTTCACAGTCTTGTGCGTTTGCGTCCCCATGGCGATCAGGTCCAATCACCTCTTCCCTGTGGTGCAGCCGGACGTATTCAAGGCCAATCCATACGACTGGGTGCCGGAGCGGCCTTAGTGACTCGCCCACCGACGCCTTTACTGATCGCCTCGTTCGATATGAGCGTCGACGTTCGACAGGGCCGAGATAGCCAGGGTGCCTGTCCGACACTAGAAGCGGAAGGCACGTCCGTCGACTTTCGTGTGCCGTCCGCCGGGTGGTGGTTCATGTATCCCTGTCCACACTGAGTTCCATTTCTGGGTCGTAGCGGGATGTGTTCACCAGAACGCAAATAAAGCGAATGGACGGCAAGGCCGTTGCGGCCGGCGCGAGCCTGGCAGGACAAAAGCCGGGGCAGGACGTGGTGATGCTGGCCTCGAAATGGCGGTGACAGGCGGGAGCAACGCCCGCCGCGACTGATTATCCTCGGCGCACCATCGACTTGGCGATCTCGACAATATCGTCTCGCGACGCCGTCGGATCCTCTTTCGACCAGGCAATGCCAAGCCCGATCTTAAAGTCGATTCCCCTCACCTTCTTGAGCACGAAACTGCGGTTCGGGATATCGGCTGTCCATTCTGGTGCGAAGCCGATGCCAAGACCGGAGGAGACGAGAGAGACCAGCGAATAGGTGTCGTCACAGCTATAGGCGACGTTCTTGGTCAGATCATACTCCTCGAACTTCTCATTGAAATACCGTTCGGTGTAGGAGAGGTTCTGCCGGTTGAAGGCAATGATTTTCTGATCGCGTAGGTCTTCGATGGAGATCTCATTGAGCGTAGCCAGAGGATTGGTCTCGGCAACAGCCAGCAGATAGCGTTCATGGGCAACCGAGAAGAAGCGCAGCGATCCGATGTTCTCGACCGGCCTGATAAAGCCGAGGTTCAATTGTCCGGTCTCCAGTCCGCGTATAATGTCCCCTGTGTTGCCTGAAGCAATGTGAATGCGGACGTCGGGAAACTTGCGGGCGATCTTGCCGAGGAAGAGGGGTAGCATGCCCATGGTGGCTGGATAGACGGTGCCTATCTTGATCTGGCGAATGCGACTGCCGCCGGCAGCCCGTGTCAGCTCGGTGGTCAGTTCCATCTCGCTGAGGATGCGAACGGCACGATCGTAGAAGGTCTCCCCTGCCCTCGTCAGCTCGACCCGCCGTGTGGAGCGAATGAACAACGGACAGCCAAGCTCCCTCTCCAGCGCCATGACATGATTGCTGAGCGCTGGCTGGGCGATATTCATCTTGATCGCAGCCCGACCGAAATGAAGCTCCTCGGCGACGGCTCGGAAAAGCGAAAGTTGGCGTAGCTCCACCTCTACCCCCAAAAGAAACAAATTGAAAGAGCGTTTGTAGAGTATACTCCGTGGAGAAATACTCCACAAGAATTTTCCTGTTAGAATGGAAATCCGGGAGATATTCGCGCGCAATTTGAGGCGGGCACGTCAGGCTCAAGGCCTGTCACAGGAGGATCTTGCGCATAAAGCTGAGATCGATCGGACCTATGTCAGCTCACTTGAGCGCGGGATATACAGTCCAACAATCGAGGTCGTTGAACGGCTCGCGATAGCGCTGGGTGTTGATACGGCTGACCTCATCCGACGATAATCACGCCCCCATACACTCGTTGCCACCAATCGTGACGGGTGCAACTACGCCGCGAACGCGTCGACTCGTTGGAATGCACCCCTCGCATTCTATGCACTTGGAAGGCCCTCGGCCCCCGCAGCCAGTTTCCATACCCTGAGGAGTTTGTCCTATGAAAGTCTACCCAGCCCGCGCCATCGCCACACGGAACCGCTTGCTACGGATGGCGAAGGTGGTGATGCAGAAGCACCACAGGGAATGCCCGGCCACCGATGACTTTACCGCCGACGATATCGTTCATGCCCGCGGCCTTGCTCACGCAAGTCCTGAAAGTGAACGCCTTTATCAAGATGATGTTTATTCGATCGTCGCTGCTCTGAGAGATATTGAAGCGATGTGACGATGAGAGCCATCAGAGGGGCGATGCCAATTCGCCGCAAACTCCGTCGCCTTGGAAATGACAATAGGCGGTCCGACTCCGGCCCCGCTGCGAGCGCGTTCTCCTCTTCGGCTACTCCACCGCAAGTGGGATGTCGGGAGCTCGGCCGATCGACCGGTCCCCGCAACCTGTGGGTAAGGCGAGAGCCTTTTCGATGGCCAGCCCCTACCTCGATGGCTGACTATGCGAAACGTTCGAAATGTTTCCTGCCGAGACAGATCAGAGACTTGCCGCAGATTGAAATTTGCCGGAATATGATGCAAGAGAGGCTCTTTCCAACAGACGAGATCTCATGGGTAAGGGAGGACAGGCCGTGGCAAAGCTTTCGAGCCTCATTGACGAGGGAAATCTTTCCGGCGCGGCGAGCATGTCTAAAACAGAGGCCCCCATCCAAGGGAACCAGCCTGTCAGCGACGAGCAGAGGACAACAGTTCGTGCTTAACCTCGACAACAAATACCAAGCCATGACATCGAACAATGATGCGGAAACCATTATGTGGCGGGTCCGCTGAATGCTCAGACCCAAACTCCTTTTAGCAGTGGGTATCGCAATTTACGCGTTGCTTTACTTACTGGCGGTCATTTGAGGCGGTGAGCAAAAATTTTCGGAAGCTCTGCGACTAACCCATTATTTCCGCGATCGAAGTCGCAATAGAGCGGCTTTAATTTGGCAATGCGTATGCAGCGAAAAGCTTCTTGGGAACGCGAGACGCGGAAGGATAAATCGAGCGCTAGGTAGTGTTTGACGCGCGATGTTCGAGGACGGCCGCGCGCGTTCTCCCGCGCGGCTTCACTTCCATTCAATTCACCTCTGCGGTCCGCGGTGGGATCTGTTTTCTCGCTGCCTAGGATCGGGCTAATCTTGCTTTCGCCATCAGGTGCGGCCCACCGGCTTAACACGGCTGCGCCCGACCCAGCGAAGATCCAACTAGCGAGCGAGGCGTGCACATCCTACCAAAACTGACCCCTTTGGTGTCATTGATCACGCATCCACGCTTAAGAGCACGTTTCACCAGACCTGTGCCGATGCCTCTCCCCGCCCATTCCATGTCCGTCGCAAGCTGGCCGAGGAGAAGACAGGGTACCGGATCGGCCGGTTGCCCGTTGCGGATCAAGCGCGGCAGGATCGCAGGAACGATGGCGGTCGGCGCCAAGCCGTGATCCCCGACGACGCGCCTGGCCTCCTGGACGACGAGAACCGCCGTGAAACCTTTCTCTTGATTGAAAAGCGCGCGCGTTTTCAGCCAATGATCCAGTGTCGGCTTGCCGCGGGAAAATTTGGAAATATCATGCGCCGCCGTAAGCGGCTATGGAGCCAATAATGCCACGGCTTATTGCTTCGGCTTGTAACCGGCTTCCCATGGAGCGGGCCGCTTGGCCAGTTCAACCATCTCGGGAACAGGAGCCGCCGACAGGGACAAGATACCCATGAAATCCGCGAAGCTTTCCGGGCTCATACGGATGGGCCCCTCATCCATAATGATTTCTTTTGCGGCGCGCACAGCCGCCTCCCGCACGAAATCCGTTCGTGTGCGTCCGCGCAGGCTTCCCCGATCATCGCGACGTCTGCTAGGCAGGCGCATCGAGCTCGGGTATTCCTTGCGTTCGACAGTGGCGGCCATGGCTTATCCTCCTTCGCGAGGAAAATAGCGACTTGTAGCGCGAAACGCCAATACGACCGTACAAAACCCGTTCACAGCCGCATTGGCAGCGGGGCCTGAAGTAAAGAAGGTTGGAGCGGGTCTCAACCTGCGACCTTCAGGTTCTGAGAAATCGCGACCGGGTTCGATGTAGAGGTAGGCGCCTGCATCCAAAGCCGGGCGCGATCCTCGACATTCCCATTCCGCACTTCACAAGCGTCTGGGCGTACGGAAAATTCAGAGGCAATAAATAGGCCTGAACCGCGTCGGCGCAATTAGATGGACGGAAATAGCACACCGCGCAGAAGGAGACGGAACTGAAAGCCACCGAAGAACTGATCGGGGACGTCGTCAGGGCCGCGTCGAGCCATGCGTTCGCGGGATCGCACACGCGGGTGTCGGATAACCGATCATCGGTCTGGTCAAGACCTAGTCGGCCGACCTCGACGGACCCGGGTAACCGGGTTGCGGGCGAGCTTGAAGCGGAGGCGCCGACGCGGGGCGCCTCTGCTACCCTATATACCCTAAGCGGCCTGCTTTTCGCCTTCGATCTGGATCGGGGCGACAGACGCCTCGCCGCCGATGGCGATCTTGCGCGGCTTCATGGCCTCTGGAATTTCACGCTTCAACTCGATGCTGAGCAGTCCATTCTTGAGGCTTGCGTTCTCGACACGAACATGGTCGGCGAGTTCGAAGCGGCGCTCGAACGCGCGGGCCGCAATGCCGCGATGCAGGTATTCGCCCGTGTTCGGTTCTTCGGCCTTCTGCGCCTTCACGACGAGCACGTTGCGCTCCTGCGTGATGTCGAGATCATTTTCACCAAAGCCGGCGACCGCCATCTGGATGCGATAGCCGTCCTCCGCTGTCTTGAGGATGTCGTAGGGCGGCCACGTCTCGACGGCCTGCAGCCGCTGGGAGTTGGCGAGCAGGTTGAAGACGCGGTCAAAGCCAATGCTGGACCGGAACAGGGGTGCGAAGTCGAATTCGTTTCTCATGACCAAATCCTCCGTAAAGCGAGTTGGAAAAGACGCGGAAACCAGCGTCCACGCCACTTGTCGGCCCCTCCTTGGCGACCGACGCAAAATGATCTGGTTTTGCGTTTTTTTGGTTTCAAGAGCGGTGTTCAAATTTTTTTCGCAAGCTTCGCTCGTCCATCTTGAACACCGGAAATGGACGAACAATCTCATCTGGTACCTCAAGATTTTCACACCATTGCTGAAGGTTTTCAGGAGACAAGACAATGACGATCGAAAGGAACCAATTCGGGAACTCGGCCGGCCGCGACGCCATCTCCGCGGGACGAATTTTTCAAAGGCGGCAGCGCTACGACCACCCACGCGACGTGCTCGCAACGGCGCTCGACCATGAGGAAAAGCGGGCGATCCTGGCCTCGTGGGCCTCCGACCTATTCGCTGTCGACTCGCGTCCACACTTGAGGAAACCTCCGGGCTTCCTTCGTCCCATTCGCTGCCAGGACATCCTCAACGCGCTGCGCTGTCTCGACGAAGGTGAAGACCTGGCTGGAGGCGAAACCCTCAGTGGGCGATCACGGCCGAGGAGAAGATCATGACCACGAGGAGCAAGGAGCTTCCCCGTCTCAGTGACGTTGAAGCATGCCAAGCCGGCGGGCAGATGATGGTTGCCTCGCGCTACGCCGAATGCCTGCACCGGCTGGCGAGACAGGCGAGTTATCTCAATCTTCAAGAGCTTGCAAAGAGGTTGACCGATGTGGCTGACCTCATCGAGGAAATGGCGGTCGACTTCGTCGTGGACAAGCGTGGCGGGATCATGCTCCGGAAGGCCAGCGGGCTGATCGGCACGGTGGAGGCGGCGGTGGGTAGAGCGGCACGGCGGGCGACGCTTCACTGAGTTCCGTGATGTTCAGGTCGTGCCGAGAGCCAATTTGGGTCCGAGCACGCCAGACTGCCTCATCCGCCACCGAAGGGCGGGGTCGATCCATGTGTCGAAAAACATCAGTCCCGTGAGACCGCCAAGATGGTCGAGAAGGGCCGAGCGGTTATCGCGAGGATAATGCTGGAGCGAGCTTGAAATTCTCGAGGCCCCGACCATTTATGGCGTCGCATCCGCGCAGTGCTAAGGAACAATTTCATGACATTTCAATTGAATAGGACATTTGGCTCCGAGGAGCTCAAGGTAATCGAAGCGGTCCTTGTTGGCTGGTGCGGCGAGCATCAGGTTGATCCGACGTCGGCGGACGGCGTCCTTGCTGGCGCGGTGCTTGTCAGCCTTTTTCAGGCCGGCAACATCACTATCCCAGAGCTGGAAAAGGCGGCACGGAAGCACAAATGGCTGTCTGAGTTCCGTTGACGCGTTCATCCGTCAACACAAATTGCGAGCAAGACAGTGGAAACAGCATCGGGAGTACAATTTGCACGCCGCACAGTGTTATTGCTCGCCTTATCCAATGGGTCGTCTCTACACCGAACCCTCGTTTCAGACATTCGAGCCATTAGTCGTGGCGACATCCGGCCAGGCGGTTCGTCAGATCCGCGCGCGTTGAAAAGCAGCTCGCGGTCCACGCCAGGAGCGCAATACCACTGAAAGCTCCTCCCAAGACGCAAATTCCCGGCCAGCCGTACCGCGCGTGGGTCGCGGTAGCGGTGATCGCACCGACAGCGCTGCCGACCGAGTAGAAGACCATGTAGCCGCCAATCAGGCGCCCGCTCTTTCGCGGATGCAGGCTCACGACGACGCTGAGATTGCCCACATGGACAGCCTGCACCGCCAGGTCGAGCAGGAACACGCCCATCAACAACAGTATGACTGAGCTGGGCAGGAAAGCGATCAGGCCCCAGGATGCCAGCAGGAGTGCCAGGGAAATCCCGGTCGTCCATCGACCATGGCCTCTATCGGCAAGTCTTCCGGCGCACGTCGCTCCAATCGCCCCCGCCAGTCCGACCAATCCAAAAAGACCTATCAAGGTATGGGAGTAGGAAAATGGCGGAGCGCTGAGCGGAAGCACCAACGCGGTCCAGAATGTGCTGAAGGATGCGAAGATCAGTAGCGCGAGAACGCCACGAAACAGCAGGGCCCGCTCACGCAGAAATGTGTGCGGAACCGAAAGGAGAGCGTTGAGATACGTTTCCGGATGGCGTTCGACCTCTTGCCGTGGCAGCGCCCTGACCAGGATACCGACCATCGCGATCGTGAGCAGCGCGGAAGTCAGATAGACCGTCCGCCATCCACCGTGGTCGGCGATCGTGCCGGCAACGGATCGCGCGGCGAGGATGCCGGTGACGACGCCGCTGGTGACCGTGCCGACCACGCCGCCGCGTTGAGTCGGCGTCGCCAACGCCGCGGCATGTGCAACGAGTGTCTGGACGAGAACCGCCAACAATCCGACCGCCCCCATACCGGCAAGCAGTGTCGTTCTCGCTCCAGCCGTCGCGACGACGACAAGAGCGATAGCCGAGAGCAGTCCCTGGACGATGATAAGCTTTCGGCGGTCGACGAGGTCGCCGATCGGTACGATAAAGATCAAGCCCAACCCATATCCGACCTGCGTCAAAGTGACGACAAGACCGATGCTGGAAGGCGAAATGCCGAGGTCGTTCGACATCAGATCAAGCAGGGGTTGGGCGTAATAGATATTGGCCACGCTCATGCCTGCTGCAGCCGCGACCAACAGCGTTTGCGCTCTCGACAGCCCTCGGGCCACGCCCCTATTCGCGGCATTCGCGGTATTTTCGCTCATCGGCGGCTCCTCGTGATCTCAACTCGGTCCGATGTTGAAACCACTTGGCTCACATCGAATCTAGTTCTAAAATAGAACCAGATTCGAAATCGAGGTCGGTATCTATGGTGAAACGGGTTAGCCTTTGGAATGCCGGCTGCCCTGTTGCGCGATCTCTTGATGCAATTGGCGACTGGTGGTCGCTTCTGATCATTCGCGACGCATTCGATGGCAAGCGGCGTTTTGGCGAGTTCCAGAACGGGCTCGGCATAAGCAAGGGGGTATTGTCGACCCGATTGCGCGACCTTACGAAGCGAGGAATTTTCGAGACCGTGCCTGCCTCGGATGGTACCGCGTACCGCGAATACATCCTCACGGAAAAAGGGCGCGGTCTGTTCCCGGTTATCGTTGCGCTGCGCCAATGGGGTGAAGATCACCTGTTCGCCGAAGGGGAGGCTCGTTCATCGCTGGTGGACAGACAAGGACATGCGCCAGTCGCTCGGCTTGAGGTGCGGGCCGCCGATGGTCGCTCCCTTCACTGGAGAGACACTCAAGTGATAGGCTGATGGCTCTCGATGCGACCATCATCCGCGACGGCCGTTCCAATGAAGATAACACGGGTCCCTTGATTTAAGTCTTCCCGCCTCCCTTTCCGGGAGCGCCCGGCTTTCCACCGGCACCACCTGACCCGCCCTTCCCAGGATTTTGACCCTTACCAGGCTTACCTGGTTTCCCTGGCGCACCAGGCAATCCAGCCTTTGGAACTTCCGTCATATTCATGCTCCTCTACATCGGAAATTAGACCTCGGGGATGAGAATTTGGCGACAAACGGCGTTTGGCGTTGTTGGACCAATCGCCTTTTGCCGTCGCGTTGATCGATCGGCCCCAAGATCAGTGTAGCGACGTGATCGCGAATTCATGAATCGTGCCTTCGGGTCGACGTAGCGCGAATTCACTGAGCAACCTGAGGGCTTTTTCAACAACGTCGTCGCCACGAAGTGGGTCTGCCGCCACCTCTTCACAGCATCCTGCTAGTCGAACACTGAGTGCCAGCAGCGACTGGCAAACTGGATCGCAATCACGCTCAGCGACACGTGCGGAAATCCGTAGCCTATGAGCAAGTGCCCTGAGGATGGCCGTCCTCTCTTCGACAGACATACTCTCGAACGGTGGTGGGGTAGTCATAAAATTCTCCCACGCGTATTTTCGGGTACTGATCAGGCGTGCTTTTCCGGCCCACGCCGCAAATCACTCATCGAGTAAACCTTGGTGTGGACGCGTTCACCGGCGGGCACACCGCTAATTGCAAACTTATGCAGCCTGCTTTGTGCTGGTGGAGGATTGGAGATTTTCGCGTATGTCGTGACGGCTTGAAGACCAAAAATCGTTGGCGCGACATAGTTGCTCGAACTGGCACTCATCATAGGTACTCCTACCTTTAGGCAAGAGCACATGGAATCTCCCAATCGGCTCTGCCCGGAAGAATAGGCCGACAGCGAACCTTACGCTCTATTATGCTAATCGCCTAATCTTTAATGAGCCATTCGACATGATGAGTTCTAGGCGTCTCGGTGTCGGTTCAAGCCGCAATTGAACCGCCCCGGAAAAGTCCCCCTGAACTTCATCGAATACTCGCGATCTCAATAGGTCTTCCCCGGTTGGGAGATGCCGACGCTCACGGGGGATGTTACCGCCACGCAGTTTCAAGGAATTACAGAAGCTTTCCTCGCGAATGACCGCGGTGGCGCTTCTGGGCCATGGCTGTAGTCGGCCGATACTGGCGAAAACCGAGGCCCAAAGCGGTCGCTCGGTCCACGCCCTCCTGGCTCGATGCGCAGCACGGGCCGGAAACGGCGATAATGCGTTAGAACTGTTCTCGGCATGTCGTGAGCCGCCAAAACACTATTGACATCGATGTCGTCTCGGACAATCAATTCAAAGCTTCAATGAATGTTGAATTATGGATGAACGTCAAGTCGTCGCGTTGTTCGCGGCATTGTCGCAGGAGACCCGTCTAAGGGTCATTCGCACCCTTGTTGTTGCCGGCCCCGAGGGCATGGCGGCAGGCACGATCGCGCGGAAGATGGGCGTCTCCCCGTCGAACATTTCCTTCCATCTCAAGGAGCTTGAGCGCTCCGGATTGATCGCTAGGAGGCGGGTATCCCGCTCGATCGTCTACAACGCCAACTACGATGCGCTGTCGGGATTGGTGACCTATCTCATGCATGATTGCTGCGCTGGTCATCCTCGCGTCCCCGGAGTTTCCGAAGCCGAGCAGGCTTGCCGCGGCGATGAAACGTCGGAAGCGGACCGGGATGCCTGAAGCCAGGAACGCGATTTCTCTCGCGGCCATATCCGCCCTCGGCCTCACACAGATCATCGGCTACGGGACGCTCTACTATTCGTTCTCCATTCTTGCGCCCGCCATGGCCAAGGATTTGGGCATCTCGCTGGAGCAGGTGTTCGGTGTCTTTTCCGCTTCGCTTCTGGTGGGCGGGCTTTCGGCTCCGGTCATTGGGAGGCAAATGGACAGGATCGGTGCGGCGACCGTTCTGACCGTCGGCTCGCTGCTCTGCGCCCTGACGCTGGCACTCTGTTCATGGTCGCCATCCGTCGCCGTGTTCGCGCTCGCCATCGTCCTGCTGGAGATATCCTCGGGGATGGTCCAGTATCAAGCGGCTTTCGCGGCGCTCGTGGAAAGCGATCCGAGGACGGCTTCCCGAAGCATCACCTATCTGACGCTCATTGGCGGCTTCGCCTCCACGATCTTTTGGCCGATCTCAGCCGCGTTGATGGGCTACTTGTCGTGGCGGGAGATCTATCTGGCATTCGCGGCGCTCAATCTGCTCGTGTGCATGCCACTGCATTTCTGGATAATGCGGAAGGGAAAGGCGGCAAACGCCAACCGAGCAACTCGTGAACGCGCGCGGGTAATCGGAGCGATCCCACAGGAAGGACGGCGCGGCGCGATGATCGTCGTGTCCACCGCTTTCGCGCTCCTGGGCTTCACGCTGACATCCATTTTGGCGCACATGGTTCCCATGCTCGGCAATCTCGGTCTCGGCACTGCCGCGGTCGTGATCGGATCCGTATTCGGTCCGGCACAGGTTCTGAGCCGCCTGATCAACATGATCTTCGGCACGCGCCTATCGCCGCCCGTGCTCGCCGTCATCTCCGCTGCGCTCATGGTGATCGGTATCGTCATCCTGGGCTTGAGCGGAAGCTGGCTGCCCGGCGCCGTGGCGTTTGCCATATGCCTCGGCCTGGGATCGGGGATCAATTCCATCGCGCAAGGCAGCCTGCCGCTCCATCTGTTCGGCAGCGATGGCTATGGCGCGATCACGGGCAAGATGGCGGCGGCGCGGCTCGCACTGGGAGCCGCCGCACCTTTTGTCTTCGCGATGGAGATGGAGCAGTTCGGGATCGGCGTTTCCCTATTCGCCACCGCAGCTCTTGGAACCGTTGGCATGGCCGCCTTTGTCGGCGTGGCCATGGCGACGAAACGGAGCCTCCTCGCCTCTGGCTAAATTCAGATCGACTTCAACCGCACGCGCTGTTCTAGCTTGGCCGCGTCTTCCTTCCGTTCGCTATAGCGGTCGGTGAGATAGGACGAGGCGTCGCGGGTCAGCAGCGTGAACTTCACCAGTTCCTCGCAGACGTCGACAACCCGGTCGTAATAGGACGATGGCTTCATCCGACCGTCAGCGTCGAACTCCTGATAGGCCTTGGCAACGGAGGACTGGTTGGGGATCGTGATCATCCGCATCCACCGTCCGAGGATGCGGAGCTGGCCGACGGCGTTAAACGATTGCGAGCCGCCCGACACCTGCATCACCGCGAGCGTCTTCCCCTGTGTCGGCCGCACTGAGCCGACAGCAAGCGGAATCCAGTCGATCTGGGACTTCATCACGCCAGTCATCGCCCCGTGGCGCTCCGGGCTAACCCATACCTGACCCTCGGACCATTCGGACAGCTCCCGGAGTTCCTGAACCTTGGGATGGCTGGCGGGCGCGTCGTCGGGCAAGGGGAGCCCCTTGGGATCGAAGACCCGGACCTCGCATCCGAGATGTTCCAGCAGGCGGCGGGACTCGTTGGCGAGCAGCCGACTGTAGGAGACCTCCCGGATCGATCCATACAGGATCAGGATACGTGGCTTGTGGGTCGAGAACGGCGGACGAAGGGCATCGAGATCGGGTTGGCGTAGATGTCGCTCTTCAAGCGCTGGGAATGCTTCAGACAATGGGTTTTCCTTTCTCGTCGAGGACCTTCTCGCCGTCTTCCTTGACGAACGCTCCCTTGTGAGTGTCCGGCAAGATATCGAGGACGGTCTCGGACGGACGGCTCAAGCGGGTGCCGAGTGGCGTGACGACGAACGGACGGTTGATCAGGATCGGATCCCTGAGCATGGCGTCAAGCAACTGATCGTCGGTTAGGTCCGGATTGTCGAGGCCGAGTTCCTCGTAGGGTGTTCCCTTTTCCCGGATCGCCTCGCGTACCGTCAGACCAGCGTCGGCGATCATCCTCGCGAGTTCTGATCGGGATGGCGGCGTCTTGAGGTATTCTATTGCGTTCGGCTCAATGCCAGCATTTCGGATCAATTCGAGCGTGTTCCGCGACGTCCCGCAGGTGGGATTGTGGTAGATCGTGACATCCATGATCATGTCCTTTCGGTGACCGTATTTCGGGAGACGGCGGGCGCGGCCTCGTACCAGGCCTTGGTTCGGTTCACGATCCAGACCACCGACAGCATCACCGGAACCTCGATGAGGACGCCGACGACGGTGGCGAGCGCCGCGCCGGACTGGAAGCCGAACAGGCTAATCGCGGCGGCAACGGCGAGTTCGAAGAAATTGCTGGCTCCGATTAGGGCGGACGGTCCGGCGACGCAATGCTTCTCGCCCGACATTCGGTTCAATAGATAGGCCAGGCCCGAATTGAAGTAGACCTGGATCAGGATCGGCACAGCGAGAAGACCAATGACGGCGGGCTGCGCGATTATCTGCTCGCCTTGGAAGCCGAAGAGCAGGATCAGGGTGGCAAGCAGCGCCAGCAGGGAAAGCGGCTGGAGCTTCGCCAACAACCCGTCGAGGGAGCGGGTCGTCCCGTCGGCGGTCAGGCGCTTTCGGACGATCCGCGAGATGGCGAGCGGGATAAGGATGTAGAGGATCACCGAGATCGTCAGCGTGTCCCAAGGGACGGTGATCGCCGACAGGCCGAGGAGCAGGCCGACGATGGGAGCGAAGGCGACGATCATGATGGCGTCGTTGAGCGCGACCTGTGATAGCGTGAAGTGTGGCTCGCCACGGGTCAGGTTGCTCCAGACAAAGACCATCGCGGTGCACGGGGCGGCCGCCAGGATGATCAGGCCCGCGATATAGGAATCGATCTGCTCTACAGGCAATAGAGGGCGGAACAGCCAGCCCACGAACAGCCAGCCGAGTAGCGCCATCGAGAACGGCTTCACCGCCCAATTCACGAAGAGCGTCACGCCGATGCCACGCCAGTAGCTTCCGACCTTCGCCAGCGAGACGAAGTCGATCTTCAGCAGCATCGGGATGACCATCAGCCAGATCAGCACGGCGACCGGAATGTTCACCCTGGCGACCTCGGCGGTGCCGATGACGTGGAAGACGCTTGGCATCACATGTCCAAGCGCGATGCCGACCACGATGCAGAGGAAGACCCAGACGGTCAGGTAGCGTTCGAAGGTGGACATATCAGTCGGCCTTCGCGGGTTTGACGGAAGCACCTTCGAGCGAGCCGATCTGGCGGACATGCTGTTCCAGCGCCAGGCGGTCGATGGAGGCCAGCGGCAGATTGATGAAGGCGGTTATGCGGTTCTTGAGAAAGCGAGCGGCCCGCGCGAAGGCGCGCTGGATTGCGATTTCGCTTCCCGTAAGGGCGGCCGGGTCTTCGACGCCCCGGTGCGCGGTCATCGGGTGGCCGATCCATACCGGGCAGGCTTCGCCAGCCGCGCTGTCACGGACGGTGAAGATGAAATCCATCTCAGGTGCTCCGGGTTCAGCGAAGACATCCCAGCTTTTCGAGGACAAGCCCGTTGACGGATAGCCGCGTGTTTCAAGTTCCTTCAGCGCATGCGGGTTCACTTCGCCCTTGGGCTGGCTGCCCGCGGAGAAGGCCCTGAAGCGTCCGGCGCCTTCCTTGTTGAGGATGGACTCGGCGAGAATGGAGCGTGCGGAATTGCCCGTGCACAGGAAGAGCACGTTATAGGTCTTGTCGGTCATGGTCGCGTTCCGTGTTCGGTCGGTGGCCTGTTCAGTCTCATGATGGGCGCCGATGCCAGGCAGATGCCCGAGAGCTGACGGGTGGAAAGAATTGGTTCCGGCACGCTGCCGGGGGTCACGGCTTCGAAGCCCAGCGCCGCGAAGAACGCCGACGCTGTTGTGGTCGCAAGATAGATCTCGGCTGCCGATGGCGTGCGGGCAATCGTCGCCATGGCCAACTCGCGCCCGTATCCTCGCGATCTGAATTCCGGGAGGATCACCATGGAGCGGAGAAGGAAATCCGGTCCACATTCCTCCAGCCCCGAGTAGCCGATCAGCACGCCGTCACGATCCAGGCATTCGAAGTATTGCCGTCCCGGATCGGCGAGGTCGTCAACTGGAAGTCCAGCGGTAACGAGCGCCATCCTGAGGTCGATCTCCGCGGGGATAAGCCGAAGCGTCAGTTCACGCATGTCCCCGGTCCTCCCGGCGCGCGGCACGGCGTCAGATCGGCAATCAGTGGCGCGCAAAGCTCCGCGCTTCCACCGCAGCAGTCCTTGAGTAGGAAAAGGGTTAGGGCGCGAAAGCCCTCGAGATCCGCCCGATAGATTATGGAGCGGCTCTGTCTCTCGCTCTTCACGATTCCGGCTCGTGACATGGTAGCGAGATGCGCCGACATCGTATTTTGCGGCACGTCCATTATGCGTGCGAGTTCACCAGCCGGAATGCCATCCGGCTCGGATTTGACAAGCAGGCGGAAGGTTTCGAGCCTTGTCGTCTGCGCGAGGGCGGCTAGCGCCGCGATAGCATTCTTTGATTCCATATATCCAGAATAATGGATATATGGCTTTGGTCAAGCCATTGCGTTAGGACACTGATCTGTCTTCGGCCGGGCTGACCTGCCTTTTCCCAGAAAGTCCGACGTGCAGACAAGACCATAACCCCACTGTCGGCATGCAGCGTTCCACCCATGGCGGCAAGGACAATTTTTCGTCAGAGCAGGTCATGCAGTTTCTTGCGTTCAAGGTCGATAGGGAGAGATAATCTGAGTGCAAACGGGTTGGTGCGCTCCACCTGGGCCCTCTCGGACCCGGGAGCGTTTTCATTCACAACACGTCACTAACAATCCGGCGTCGGAACGACCGGCTCATACGGCTAAAAGCATATCGATATGGCGCCGACATTGATCGGTCGCCCGGACACCGGCTCCTCTGCCGATGTCCGGTCCGATAATAGAGGGATCAATCTGTTCTTGGGGACATCAGCTTGAATGGCAGGGGCGATGCCTCGAGCTCCGCCCGGTGTCGTAACCAGAGTTTGACGGTCACAGCGTCAGGCCACTCGCCTCGTCCGCTAGTTCTTCGAAAGCTTGACCTTTAGGGCTTCGATGTTCTTGGAAATCGTATCACCATTAGAGAAGTTCGGCGTAAACTTGGTCCACTTGCTGCCCTTGCTGGGTTCGGAACGGTAAAGAACGTTCGGCCTCGCGGCATCGCGTGCCAAAAGCTGACATTCGCTTGAATGGTTGGTGCCCCAAGCTCCAGCCCATTGGTCGGACACGCAAAGTTTTCCGTCGGAGGCCGACCACGTGCCTTCAGCATGAGACGGTCCGTTTCCGGTGTATCCAAGCATCTTGCCATCAGCGGCGAGGTACCACGAGATGGGTTCTTTCTCGCCCTTGTGGCCCTTCTCGGTGAAATTGTATGTTTTGCCCGCGAACATTTCCTTGATTTCGGCCGCTGGAATGGGCGTCGATTTGTGCGGCACCGCCTGACCGAGCGCGACCGCTGGGAACGCCGCGAGGACTGCGATAGTCGTCAAAGCACGCATGCTACCCTCCTGTTGTGCCTGTGAGGTTTCGTGGTTCAAGGGGTCTGGGATGCTGCCTTGGGCCATCGCCCGGCCCAGGTATCGGCAGCTCCACCGGACATAGAACCCTAGCGAAGCAGAGCGGGGACGCATCTATCATTTGATATATGCGATTTCTAAAGACACGCACCGCCCCGGTGCGCAGGACGGTGTCTTCCCGACCGACCTCCGGATTATGCCGTTCACCAGGAGTTGTTGCCGAGATCGCGCTTTCCTCTGGTGACGTGAACGGATTGAGGCCCGGTCTTGCTCCACGTCTCGCAAATCTCCTGCCCCGCGTCGCGGCCGCCCTTCCACGTCCGGCAGAACTTGTTTCCCGCCACATGCCAAATGCCCTCAATCGGGATCACCTCCCCGCTTTGTAGCTTGACTTCGCCATTCGCGGTTCCGTCCTTCGAGACCGACAGGTGTCCAGTGTAGCCGTCCTTCGGCCCACCCAATGTCAACTCCTTGCCATTTGCCAGAAGAACGGTGAGTTCCTTGGTTGTCATCGACGAAGCCGCCAAGGCTTGGCTGGACAGCGTGATGGTGAGAAGAGCCAGTGCGGTTGCATGTCTGATCATCGTGCTTCTCCTCGGATCAATGGGTGAGCGGCTTCGCTTCAGTGAGCGCCTCCGGTCTTCTTACTGCGTATTGACGGTCGCACTCGGCGTAGCATTCCGCTCGATATCGTTCGGACCGGGCGTTGCAGTCCGCTCTCGGATTGATCGAGACGCAGTGGACGAGAGTCTCGTGCACGGTCTCGTCACAGACGTCGGACTTGCAGAAGCGGGCGCTCTGCGCGGCGGCCCAGTTGGCGCCGAGCAGGACGATCACAGCCGCGGCCGCCACGCAGGAGCGGTACTGGACGCGGCGGGCGGGAGAGACGGAAAGCGCGACATTTCGGTCCCCGCGAAACAGACCTGGCATCGGCCCCTCCCATCGACACGGTAAAGGCTACGGTGGCAGCTGAGGCGGCGCATCTATCATTCGATATAATCCGAAAGGTGGCGATCAGCCGCCGTATCTGGCGAGGCCGAGCACAAGCCGGGCGAGATCGATCTGCCGCCTGGATCCGGTCTTGTCATAGACCGCGTGAAGTTGTGAACGGATCGTGCCGACAGAGGTGTCGCGCGACTTTGCGATGTCCTCCACGCTTCGACCGGAACCGATCTCCTTCGCGACGTCCGCCTCGGCTGGAGTCAGGTCGTACAATCCGGCCAGGATGCCATCGTCGACCTTCGCCTCCTTCAAGACTGGCGTCACGGCCAGCAGAAGGTCGGCGGCGTTGAAGATGTCGTTGGCGGCGCCCCTTATCGGAAGGGCATGGACGACCATTGCCCGGTGTTCTTCGCTCGCAGCGATCGGGAAGGAGCCGCCCAGTCTGGCTGCATGCGATTCCAGCAGCGTCGACCAGCGCTGGTCGGCTGATTTCTGAACGACGACCAGACGATGCCTAGCATCTCTGACGACGTCGGGGATCAATCGAGCGAAACTTTCGTTCGCGACGACAAGACGACCGTTCTTCAGAGCGGCCGCCCAGATGCCCAAAGCCCCCATGGAGTCGACCGTGGACTTGATCTGCTCGAACTTCAGCCGGGAAGCCAAGAGAGCGGCGCGGGCAAGATGGGGACGGATTTCGGTCAACATCGAGGTCACTTCAGGCGGAAGGGGTCCTTCCTCGAAGCTCCGGTGCACGGACAGCTTGATCTGGTCGCCCGACGGGGACATGATGCCCGTCCCTGCGTGCCAGAAGCACCCCATGGGCTTCATGAAGCCCTGATAGTATTCGCTGTCCTGCATTTCCTCGATCGACATGATCTCGGTATCCATGAGAAACCGCGGCTCGTTGAAGCGACGACTGCGTTCCTCGCTCAGGAGGTATGGGTTGCGTGCACCCCAGTTGTCCCTGACATACGCTTCGACCTTCGGGATGCCGGAGTCGTTGGCGATCCACCGGAAGTCGCCGTCAGGCGACATCGCCATCAATACGCCGTCGCGCGCGTGACTTCGTCTGGCCAACTGGTCGAGGAGCCCCGTCCCCTTCCACAACTCCGGGACGATTGCCGCTTCATAGATTGTGTCGATAAAACCGAGCTCCATTGGCCACCCCTACGGCACCATAGCATGGGGACGATATATTCGAACTAGCTAAATGATTGTAAGCGGGTGAAATCATGATCCATTCACCCCGTCCGGGATGGACGGCCTGATAAGCATCATTCGGTCTTACTGAGCATTCGCCCGTCCAAGCCGTTCCGAAATTCTTCGGGTGAAATCGAAAGCCGCATTTTCCGCTGCCGCCCGGAGGTCGCCATCGGAGCTGTCCAAGCTTCCAGCCCAGATCACCGCACTGTCGCTCTGCCGGGTCAGGCGTGCAGACAGTCGGTAGGTGCGGCCATCCTTGCGCACGATGCCGCTTAGAACATATTGCGCTTCCTGGATGCCAGCTACATCGACCACCCGAACCGTTAAGTTGCCTCGCGAGACCAGATGAAGGATAAGCTCGTCCCTGAAGTCGAGCGTCGACGAGCTGGCGGCTTTAGTTTCGCTGACTGAATCGGCGAATTGCGCGGCGACCAGGACCGTCGGCTTTTGGATGTGCTTAGCTTCTTCCGAGACCGAGCTTGACTGAGCGAACATCCCCGCCATGATGACAGCCACCGCGAATACCGTCCCGGCAGCAAGAGCGATAGTCCTGCCGCGCTTCTCCAAACTTCCCCATCCCGTAATGGAAGATGAGATCGTCCCTGCAGTGGCGTCGGCAGGTGCGATGTCGCCTTCCACCTGGCCTTCGGTCTCGGTTGCGACGGGAGGTGCGGCATGCAAGCCCGCCCTTAGACTGAACGCCGGCCGATATCCGCCTTTTGGTATTGTGATCTCTACCTCGTCACCTCTGCCATGCAGCAGGTAATAGCGCTCGAGCGAGCGTCGGAGCACTCCCGCCTCGAACCGAACAAGAGGATCATTCTGGGGGTCGAAACTGGCGCCCCTACCGAACACGGCAGTCGCAAGCGTGTAAGCCTTCAGGTAGTCGCTCCGCCCGGCAAGGGTCTCCTCGACGACAAACTTGAGCAACGCCGCTCCGCGGTGCTGAAGCTCGCTGCTTGCAAGAACGAGATCAAGCTGAGTTCTGACCTGCTCTAGTGTCGGTCTTTCCGATATCTGCGGTTTCTGCTGCGTGCTGATCATGCTTGCCCCAACCGCGACAGACCTAGCTTCGCTGCAATAAGAGAGCACACTTTGAAACCGCCGAATAGTACGTTATCAGACGAAGCGTTGATGCGCTGCTTTCATGACGGCTCACGGGAGACGCGCAGGCGGCCTTGATCGAGGAGGTAGCCATGTCCCTGCGGCCGTCGTCCACCCAGAATTCAAGACGCATGAGACGCCTCTTCTTCAGCGCGCTCTTCAGTCAACTTCGGCTTTTGTGGCCAATATTCTCTGGCATTCTCGTGGTAATGGTCGGGTGCGGCCTCGTCATCGGGCGCATGGAAGGGTGGAGCATAGGCGACTCTCTGTACTTCACGTTTGTGACAGGACTAACCATAGGGTACGGCGATCTGACGCCCAAAACAGGGATCGCTCGGATTCTTGCGATGATTGTCGGCCTTTCCGGGATCGTCGTTACCGGGCTTGTGGCCGCAGTCAGCGTCCAGGCTCTAAGGAGCACGAGCGAAAGCAACGAGTTGTAATTCGAAAATTATTCATCCCTTAACGAAGAAGACGAATTGAGCCCGCTGATGATCCAGCATGGGTGCTGACAAACCGCACAAGAATGCCACGTTGATGCTTTGCATGCGAGCGCAGGCTGGAGCACTGCCTCAGCTTCCGACAGCACCCGATGAACCTGTGTGATGCAAATGAACGCCTACATTGTCTTCAGGATGGAACAACTTCCCGCGCCAGCAGTCCTGATCGGCGCTGATGACCTGATCATATTTGCGAACACCAGCGCGCAGGAAATCTTGCTCGACATCGATGTCACCGACATGCCTGCCGAGAGCTTCTTTTGTGACTGGAAACGCTGCCGTCTGCTGCGAACCAATCCCGAGACGAAGACGGTGGAAGTGTTTTTGCGAAATGGACAGTATCAGTTAATGTCCGCCGCGCTGTTCGACACGAAGCTTCACCGGAGACCTGTATCCGGTGTCGTTCTGATGCCCGCGAGCCGAGGAACTAACGGCTCATCGGCATCCTGAAGGTGAAGCAGGTTTACGTGTGGTCGGAGAACACGTCTATAGTGCCTCCGTGGGCCTTTGCGATCTCAAGCGCGATGAACAGACCAAGGCCCAGTCCCCCGTGGGATGCCTCTCCGCGCTTGAAGGGAAGGAAAAGCTTCTCGATGGCATCCGCAGGAATGGGTCTGCCACCATTCCGGACGCTGATTTCGAGCCCCATTGGGCCGTGCCGTCCTGTTATTTCCACAGGTTGATCGTCCGCCCCATGATTGACGGCGTTGGATACCAGGTTCGAAAACAACTGTGCAATCCTCAGACGATCAACGGTCGAAGCCCGTGGGAAGTCCAAGGCAAGGCGAATGTCGCGTTGTGGATGCGCGGCACGAATTTCCTCAACAACGATCTACAGCGTCTCGACCAGATTGGTCTCCTGCAGATCCAGCGATATGCCGCCGCCGAGGCGCGCCCGCGCTAGATCCATGATGTTGTCAACGAGACCGCTCATTCGCGAGATGCTTGCTTTCATCAGATTAAGAATGAGCGGAGTGCGGTCGGTCCATCCTTCCTTCAAAAGCCTACTAGTTCCCGCATCGATCGCCGCCACCGGATTTCGCAGATCGTGGCCAAGGACGGCGATGAACTGTTCGCGAAGTTCCGACAGCTCGCGCTCCCGTTCGAGCGATGCCTGCGTGGCACTCAATCGGTCGCTGGCATCCAGACGATGCGCGATCAGTTCCGCGAAAAGCCGGAACGTGCCTATTACCTGCGGATTGTCGACTTTTGCGGGTTTCGGATCAATGGCGCACAGGGTTCCCCAGAAGGTCCCGTCGGCCCGGATAATCGGCATGGAGATGTAGCTCCGCAGCCCATAGATGCGGGGGGTGTGGTGATCCCTGTATCGATGGTCGGCAGCGGCATCGTCGAATACGATCGGCTGGCGGTGGTCTCGAATCTCGTCGCAGAGCGTGCTTTCGACGGGGAGTTCGTCGCCGGGCTTCAAGCCAAAGCCGACATTGTCTAGCGCACTGCAGGTGATCCAGCGGTTCTCGGTGACGCGAGCGATGGCAGCAAATCCCATCCCCGTCCTTCTGAGCGCGACATCCAGCATGGTGGGAACGGCTGCGATCCCCGCGACAGTGTCAATGTCGGCTTGAAAGTCTCCCCGCGGCGTCTCGCGGCCTCCCTCTTGCTTCGGCATCGTAGAGAACCTGATGTGTTCGACCGCGGTGAGTGCGGCCTCTGTGAGTGCCTCGAGCGTTTCGACTTCCCACTGTGTCGGTTGGTATGGCCGCGACCAGTAGGCGCTTATAGCGCCGACAACTTCCTTGCGGATTGGGGCCATTGCAACAGCTCGCACGAAGGTGCCTGCGTAGAGCTCGTACGGAATCCTATCATCGCGACGGACGTCGGGGACGACGACGGTTTGCCTGTTGATCATCGACCAGCCAGAGATGAAGGCCACCGCAGGAAATTTCTGCCCTTTCCAGAGAGGGGCGATCGCGTCCTCCTCAACGTAATGACAGCGGTCGCCCTCAAGGCGGATCACTGCGATTCCCTCGCATCCTATTAGGGAGCGTGCGCTGGCGCGGATGGTCGCTACGATTTCGTCGATGTTGCGCGCACGCGAGATAGCGGATGTCGCCCGCGTGAGATTGGCAAGCGGCGTCCTTGTTTCGGGCTGGTAGTCATCAGTGCCATTATCGGGTAACGAGACGATGGCCTCATTTCAGATCCCGAATTTCGCACAGACTGGCGGATTTTGAAAGGACTTGGCACCGCTAGAAAGCATCCACCTTCACGGGAGCTCGTGGCGACTTGAGGACATGTGGCGGGGCCACATTCTCCTGAAGCTCTGCCTTGAACGAGTCCGAACTTACGGTGTCCAAGCCGCTTCGGAAAGAGAACTCCAACGGATGAAAAATATTGGTGCCCGCGAAACCTTGGGCCGGGGAAATGCGTTCTCGCGACCGAGGAGGTCGGCCATGTCCACACAGATACGAAACGCAATCCTTTCGTCGCTTCCACGCCGTGAGCTGATCGCTCTGGAGCCGCTCATGGAGAGAGTGCCGTTAGGCCAGGGGCGGATCATCGAGGCGCCGAGAAAGGACATCGAAAGCGTCTGGTTCATGGAGGAAGGCCTCGCCTCGATCTCCATCGAGTCCGAACAATACAAGAGCGTCGAGGTCGGCATGGTGGGGTATGAAGGATGCGTAGGCTGCCCGGTTCTGAATGGCGTGCGGCAGGCGCTGACGAAGACGATCATCCAGATTTCTGGAACCGCGTGGCGGATCGACGCGGATGATTTCATGCAGATAATGAAGTCCTGTCGGCAATTGGAAGCCTGCTGTCGCCATTTCCATCAGGCTCTTGTCTGGCAAATGGCGGGCACCGCTCTTTCCAATGCGCGCGGCCACATCGAACAGCGTCTCGCGCGATGGCTTCTCATGTGCCAGGATCGGATCGGTGGCCAGGACATACACATCACTCAAGACTATCTTGCCGCTATACTCGGCGTTCGGCGACCAGGTGTGACTAATGCCCTGCACATACTCGAAGGCGAAGGGTTAGTGCGCTCCACTAGGGTGAATATCGAGATGCGGGACCGACAGCGCCTCGAAGCGTTCGCCGGAAGTTTTTACGGGGATGCCGAGAGCCTGAGGCGCGATCCAGTTGCGAACGGTGCACTACGGAGGAACACCGAGGGAACTTTCCCAAGCCCCCATGGTTAGATCGGACGCAGGGAGTCGCCAATGTCCCGATACTACTTCAACGTCCGACATCAGGACTGCGTGCTCCCTGATCCGGACGGGTCGGAATGGCCATCCCTCGAAGATGCTCGCAAGGAGGCCGTGGAGGCCCTGCTAGATCTCGTGGCAAACAGTATAGCGGCCCGATCAAGCCGTATTCCTTTAGGGGTGGACGTCGCCGACGACCATGGCTCCGTTTTATTGACCGTCGTTCTCCGCGATGTGCTTCCCCCGGCCCTGCAGCGAACTTAAAAGACAGTCTAGTCCGACTGGTCCCGCGCCGATCGCCATCCCGTTTGCGACAAGCTGTTGTTGCAAACGCGAACCTTCTTCTTCGGCGTGCAGATCCAATGGGCTTGCACTGATCCTCCCCATTCGATTCTCGTCATGGAACGATGATCTTGGCGTGTGAACTCTGAACCGGGGGGCCGATGCGAGACAAAAAACTCCGTGAGATTGAAAAAATCGCCAGCACGATCAGAGAGCTTGCGGTTCCAGGCTTGAAACCGAAGCTCCTGATCCAGTCCGTCAAGGATCGCCATCCAAAAGCTTCGAGGAAGAAAATTGCGCGGGCGGCGTTTCTGAGCGTCATCCTATCAGCAATTTTGATCCCGGCGGATACCCAAGCCTTACACGACCTCGCGATCAAGACAAGTGACGATGACGAGAATCCGAGAGTTAGTGGAACCTGGGTGGCGCGATCCGAGAGGCGCTGATCCCGTCAAGAACGGCTATCAGTTCCGCGAACTCGACCAGGATCTCAAGCAGCTCCGGGGTCTGCATCGACGCAATCTCGACGGTGGAACCGCTGACCCAAGCGATGAGCGTATCAATCCAGAAGTGTTTGTCAGGAGGCACGCCGTGAAGCGCCGTGGAGTGATATGCCTGAAGCTGTTGGAGAATGCGCTCGATCAGGCCATGACGGCTTCGTTGATCAAGACGGGACAAAACAAGGCACGAATCAAGGATTTCCGTGGCCAAACTCATCGCTCCCTCCCCACGAGAGTTTGTAGGCTACCACAATTGGCGCGTTCGGAAGCTGGACTTTAGTCCGGGTCTCCAAGCCGTCCGGTTCCGCGCTGGCTCGGGCGCACTCGGTCGGCCGGGACGCACCAGGAACCTTATCAGAAGCAACGTCCGGCCTGGCAAGCTTCCGATAGCGCCCGCGACAACTGTGCTTGGGTGAACGGCTTCGATAGTCTCACAACGTCGCTCAGCAGCTGGGTTCCTTCAGGAAGTTCGGCGTAACCCGTGGCTAGGACCAGCGGAAGGGTCGGATGCCGCTCTCTGATTCGCTGACAGAGCTGAGCCCCGGTTATCTGCGGCATAGCATGATCGGTAATCACCACGGCCGGGAGCTGACCACTCGCCAATGACGCCAAAGCTTCCTCGGCGGAAGACGCCTGAATGGTCTCCATGCCGAGATCTTCAAGCAGGAGAACAGTGTTCATCAGCACAAGCGCATCGTCATCAACAACCAGCACCGTCATGGCGGCGGGGGGAGGATCAAAAGCTGTCTCAGGCGTGGAAGCGGGTTGCGTCGACGTTTCAACAGACACCGGAAGCCAAAGCTCGGCTGTCGTGCCAACGCCTGGTGTGGACTTGAGAACGAGCTTTCCTCCGGACTGAGCCATCAGGCCCTGCACCATCGCGAGGCCCAGCCCTGTCCCCTTTCCGACCCCCTTCGTTGTGAAGAACGGCTGGCTGGCACTTGCAAGCGTCTCGGCGTCCATCCCTTCCCCTTGGTCGGCAACCGCAAGACAGACATAACTGCCTGCCGCAAGCGAAACAACTTTCTCATCGGTCACATTCCGTCGCTCGGCGGAGATGGTGATTTGACCACCGCTGGACATGGAATCCCGGGCATTTACAACCAGGTTCAGGAGCGCGTTCTCCAACTGATTGGTGTCCGTGAGGACGAGCGGCAGATCGGACGGGAAGGTAGTATCGATGACAATCTCAGGCCCGATCGTTCGACGCATGAGGTCTTCCATCCCACCGATAAGGTCAGGAATGCGTACGGATTCGATCTTAAGCTCTTGGCGCCGCGCGAACGCGAGAAGCCGTTGCGTCAGAGTTGCACCGCGTCGCGCACCCTGCATTGCGTTCTCGATTAGCTCTGCAACGTCCGGATTGACCGACCGCTTCTTGGCAATCTCCAGGCTCCCTAAAATTGCCGTCAGTAGATTGTTGAAGTCGTGCGCGAGACCGCCTGTCAGTTGCCCGACCGCCTCCATCTTCTGGGCTTGGAAGATCGCCTCTTGGGCCGCCCGCTTTTCGCTTATATCGCGCGTGATCTTGGCAAAGCCGATGAGGTCGCCCGCCGAGTCCCTGATGGGGTCAACGATGACGTTAGCCCAGAAACGCGATCCGTCCTTTCGCAAGCGCCACCCTTCGCGCTCGAAACGACCATCTTCTTGAGCGATCCTGAGCGCTTCCGCAGGAAGACCACTGTTGCGATCCTCCTCTGAGTAGAAGGTCGAGAAATGTCGCCCGATGATTTCCTTCTCCGTGTACCCCTTCAGCCGCTCCGCGCCGGGATTCCAGCTGGTGATGTTTCCAGCGGGATCCAGCATGTAGATTGCGTAGTCAGTGATCGCCTCGATGAGTAGGCGATAACGCTGTTCGACGGTGGGATCGGATTCTTGTATCATGAAAGTGCTGTAGTTCCTTTAGAAGCGAAGCTCCACAGCTTCCGGTGAGTAATGCTCTATCTAGCGCACGGAACGCGATAGACCACAGACCAAAGTCTGGGCACGTTCGTTCGCAATCCCAAAGGTGGAGGATGCTCGGTGGGCGCCCCCCAGACAACTTGGGCTTCCGCCTAGTGCGGCATCCCACGTTCATTCAGAGCATTACGGACTTCACCCGGCGAGCTGCGAAAGAGATCCTGGCTCCCTACACCACCACCGCTTACATGGAGCAGAGATACAATCGCGTGAACCGTGTGCCCAAGCGTTACCTGTTTGGCGTCATCGATTTCGCATCACGATGCTCTTGCTCGGCGATCGTGACGTCCCGAGGGTTCGATTTCCTCAGGTTCAAGACGTGGCGCGCGACCATGAGAAGTAGACAGATCATTGTCGTCAAGGTCACCGCGAGATAACCCATCATCAGCCACCACAGCATTGGATCTCCTTTCGTCTGGTGCTGGCGGTAATCTAAAGCGACATGGGCCGACGGCCATCGGACGAAGGTCCTATATTGGCCGGGAGAACCTCCTGCCCGTTGGGCGTATGGCGGCAACATTAGTTGTCGTTGTCACCCGAGCCATGGCAGCGGTTTGGCTGGCTGCCGCGCGAAGCGATTGTGAAGCGTGGCGCCTTCACGATCCTCGCCACGCGCGGCTCCGAGCCACTCGGGACCGCCTCAACGGAGATCCAAGCTTGGGTGGACGCGCCGCGTTGAAGCTCAGGGACGTTCCACCGCGAGCGCAACTGAAGGATTGGCGGAGTTCGTCATCAAGTCATGGCCGATTTATCGCGGCGGGACATGGCCCATGACCGGGCTCTGTCTGCCTACCACCATGCCACAAGGCCGAGGGATGGCCGACATCGATCTTTGGTACGCTAGCGCGCACGGATCAATGTTGAAAATTGACGACTTTCAGGTGAACATGAAGCTGGCTTTCCGAGCCGCTTCGAACTCATGGGTTTGTTTTGCCCCGCCCAGCAAGCGGGGCTTTTTTCCGAGAAAAACGGAAGCGAGCCTCGTCGCGAGCAGCGATCCCCGGGGAGAAGCCGGAGACCGTGTCCATGGCTGACCGCATGGCGCCCGCCTCAGGAAGCGGCCGGCCAGTCATTGGATGGTTCTTCCGGTACATCTGGGTCGTCGACGGGATCAGGGTCGCGATCGTAATGCGCCTTCATATTTGCGATTTCAGCCTCGACCATCGATAGCACCTCGGGTGCCTCGACGCCCGTGACGACGAACTCGTCGACCAGCTGCTCCAGCTTGAGCCGCAATTTCCCAGCCAGCTCGTTCATGGTAAGCCTCCTCTCATTTGCCATTTCAGCTCAACGTTGGAACGGGCAAATGGATGCATCGTCGCCAACCTGGTCCCCACTCGCGCCCCAACCGACGGTGAACGTCTCGACCTGAATCATCTTCTTCAAAAGCCGGGATAACCCGTTGAAAATGATTCGCTTCGGCAGGGAACGAATCACGCGCTCAATGCTTGAGTCGCCAATCAGGTGATTCGGAGTATGCGTCATGGCAGCTGGCCACCGTGCCCAGTGGAAGGGTTTCATCAAGTTCGGAGAGGTGTCGTTCGGTGTGGCCCTCTACACCGCGGCCTCCACGTCCGACCGCATCACGTTCAACACGATCAACAAGGCGTCGGGAAACCGGGTCAATCGCGTCTTCATCGACAGCGAGACCGAGGAGCTCGTGGACAAGGAACAACAGACCAAGGGCTTCGAGATCGAAAATGGCCAATACATAGTCATCGACCCGGAGGAGGTGGCGGCGACCATTCCCGAAAGCAACAAGACGCTGGAAATCGAGGCCTTCATCCCCTGCTCCGACGTCGACGACGTCTATTTCGACAAGCCCTATTATCTGACCCCCGACAAGATGGGCGGAGAAGGCTTCGCGGCGCTGCGCGACGGCATGAAGAAGTCCAAGGTCGCGGCGATCGCGAGGACGATCCTCTTTCGACGGATGCGAACCGTCCTCATCCGGCCCCATGGTCGTGGGTTGATCGCGACGACGATGAATTACGATTACGAGGTCAGGTCCTCCAAAAAGGCGTTCGAGGAGATGCCCAGGATCAAGGTCGAGGGCGAGATGCTTGACCTTGCGAAACACATTATTGGCACGAAGAAGGGCACGTTTGATCCGGCGGCGTTCGAGGACCGCTACGAAGCGGCGCTGGCCGAGCTCGTCAAGGCCAAGCTCGAGGGACGATCGCTTCCAAAACCGAAAAAGGTCGCGGTCTCCAAGCCAAACGACCTGCTCGCCGCACTTCGCCAGAGCGCCGGTCTGTTGAAGGCGGCGGCGGACAAGCCCAAACGCACGGCCGCCAATGCCAATGCCAATGCTGGCGCGGGTCGTCAGCGCGCCACGCGCGGATCGGCGTCAAACGCCGGGGCGGCGAAATCCGCTTCCCATCGAAAGGCTAGTTGAGGACATCCATCATGGCTCAGAAGTACTATTGGAAGGGCTATCTCAAGCTTTCACTGGTCACCTGTCCGGTCGCGATGACGCCAGCGACGAGCGAGAGCGAGAAGGTTCGCTTTCATACCCTCAACAGGGAGACGGGTAATCGGGTTGTTTCACAATATGTCGATTCCGTCACCGGAAAACCGGTCAAGGACGAACACGAGGCCAAGGGGTATGCCCGTGGCGAGAACGACTATGTTATCCTGACGGACGATGACCTTGACGCTGTCGCGCTCGACACCGTCAAGACCATCGATATCGAGAAGTTCGTGCCGGCCAACAGCATCGAATGGATCTATCTGGAAAAGCCGCACTACCTGATGCCAAACGACGCCGTGGGCAACGAGGCCTTCGCGGTCATTCGTGACGCCATGAAGGCGGACAAGGTCCTCGGCGTCTCGAGACTTGTCATCGGCCGGCGAGAACGCGCCGTCGTCCTGGAACCCCGCGACCAGGGGATTGTTCTTTGGACACTGCGTTTCGGTGACGAGGTTCGCCCCGAGGAAGGCTATTTCGAGGACATTGACGAGGAAGCGGACCCCGACCTTATTCCGTTGGTCCAGCAGCTGATCAAGAAGAAATCGGCCAAATGGTCGCCCGACATGGTGAGCGATCCCGTACAGGAGGCCTTGCTGAAGCTCATCGCCGAAAAGAAGAAACTCCTGAAGCCCAGTAAGGCAACGAAGGGCAAGGCAGCCTCGTCGCCAGCGTCCAATGTCGTCAACATCATGGACGCGCTTCGAAAGAGCGTTAACGCTGAACTCAAGGGCCGAAAGGCCGGATAGCCGCGAAAGCGGCGCAAGCATGGAGAAGACAATGGAACGCGACAAGAATTTTTCGGACCGAACTCCATCGCGCGAGCAAGAACCCGTGCCGCAGGCTGGCGGGCATCAAGGCGGAGCCGGGCGAGGCAAATCGGTGGAGGATGACACCGATGTCGCCAAGGACACGAAGGAAGGAATGAAGGACGCGTCCGGAAAACTGCCTCGTGGCGATGTTTAGCCCGTCGCCGCGCGAAAATTTAGCCTAGCCAAGGGAAGCATTCATGGGACAGGATCTGCAAGAGCAAATCAGGACGCGCGCCTATCAAATCTGGATTGACGAGGGACAGCCAGAGGGCGCGGACTTGCGACACTGGCTTCAAGCCGCCGACGAGCTTGCCGGCGAGGACACGCACGAAACCTTCCAGGAACTGATCGACGAGGATGACCGCGAGGATGAGGTCAAGCGTCGCGATCCTCCAGCTGATCGACAGGCGACTTCATCCCCGGCGCCAGTCGTGGAGATCACCACCGGCCGGGAACCGGCCAGGAGAAAGGTTCGAAAAACCGAGGGACCTTGACTGGTTTCAAACCTTTGTCTTGGGGACGGCGTCCTGGTCGCCCCCAGGAGACCGATCATCGGTTTTCCTGGATCGAGAATATCGCGTGAAGCAGGGCAAGATGGCTCAGCCCCTGCGGAAGATTGCCCAATCCCTCGCCGGTCACCGGATCGATCTCCTCCGTGAGGATGCCGAAATTATTCCCGAGCTTCTCCAAGAGGGTTTTCAGCAAGGCCTCGGCGTGGTCCACCTTGCCCAGGAACGCGTACGCCTCCACCAGCCAGCAAGAACACGCGACGAAGGCGCCCTCTTGCCTGTCGGCGCCGGTAAAGCGGTACACCAAGGGACCCACGGCAAGATCGCGCTCGATCGCAACAAGGGTCTTAAAAAGTCTTCCGTCATGCTCGAAGCCAAACCGAGTGGTGAGCAAGAGCGAGGCGTCAAGCGTTTCGGATCCCGCGTGGCATGTATACGCCTGCAGTCTTTCCGACCAGCAATTCTCGTCCACCCAAGCCTTCACGCGTTCACTCTCGCGCTTCCACTTGTCCGCGTCTCCGGCGATGTGACCGTCTTGAGCGAGCTGCGCGGCCTTTGACAGGGCCAATCAACAGCCGATCTTGGAGAAGGTGTATGCTGCTCGTCCTCTAGCTCCCAGATGCCGGAATCCTTGACTTTCCATCGTTCCATGCATTGATCGGCGAGCTTGGTCAGCAGCCTGGCGGCATCGGGATCGATGACATGCCCCATCCTGGCGAATAGCGAGGCGGTTTCGAGGATATCGCCATAACAGCTCAGTTGAACCTGCTCCTTGGCACGGTTGCCCGTCCTGACAGGGCGAGAGCCCTTGTAGCCTGGAACATCGATGATCCTCTCGTCGGGGACTTCGGCTCCATCCAAGGTGTAGACGACCTGGGGCCGGGGCCCGTCGTTGCCAAGGGTCCGGACGAGCCAGCCGAACGCGGCTATCGGTTCATCGAGAGAGCCGGCGCGCAGCAATGCCTTGATGGTATAGGCGGCGTCCCTGACCCAGGCGTAGCGATAATCATAATTCTTGTCGCCGCCAATTCGCTCGGGTAGTCCCGAGGTCGCGGCCGCGGCGATCGCTCCCGTCTTCGAGAACACGAGGAACTTCAAGGACAAGGCGCATCGCCTCAGGTCATCGGCGAAAGGCCCGTCATAGGTGAGCTGGCCCGCCCACCGACGCCATTCCCGGTCACTTGAATCGATACGGGCGTCAACGTCCGATAGGGCTGGGATAGCCAGCGGTGCTCTATCCGACACAAGAAGCGCAAGGCACGTCCGTTGGCCAGCGCGCGCCGTCCATCGAGCGATGGTGCGTGCATCCTCGTCCACGATGATCTCGAGTTCCGGATCGTGGCGGAATGTGGTCACGAGATCGCCAATATAGCGAATGTCGGCATTCGGATGATTGACGCGGCGCGCTGGCCCGGCGGCGCGGACCGGTTCAAGACGTACTTCGAGGTCGACATGACCAGAAAGGCCTTCCACCCGACGCGCCAACTCGCACCAGGGCAGACGCCCGGCCACGCCGCTGTTCAGCGATTCCGTGACACGCGCCGAGCCGGTCCTGGTGACAAAAACCGTCTCCAACACGTTGCTGCTTTCACGGTAGCGCCGCTCGATGCGGAAAGGCTCCGTTGGCGTGATCGAGAACCTGCCCCCGGACGCGTGATGCAGTCTGTTGAAGAGAGGCGGTGAGTCCATGTCGGGAGCGCACCACCAGTCGATGGATCCATCCGCTCCAACGAGCGCGACCGAGCGGCCGTCTCCAATGGCGGCGTAGTGCTCCAGCGGGAGAAAGTCGCCGGTTCGTCGAGGGGTCAGGGATGTCAGCATCAGGCCAGCGTGTTGCCGCCTGTCACGCCGAACACCTCGCCGGTGATGTAGCTCGATTCCTGCGAGGCGAGGAAGACGTAGATCGGCGCGCATTCGGCTGGCTGTCCGGGCCTCTTCATCGGGACTTCGCTTCCGAACTTCTCAATCACGTCCTGGGTCTGGCCACCCGACCTCTGAAGAGGCGTCCAGAAAGGTCCTGGGGCGACCACGTTGACCCGGATGCCGTTTGGCAAGACCTGTTTGGAGAGCGCCTTGGAAAACGCCACGATGGCGGATTTGGTCGGCGCATAGTCAAGGAGCGTTTCCGACGGATGATAGGCCTGGATCGACGCGGTGTTGATGATCGTCGCGCCGGCCGGCAACAACGGCAAGGCGGCCTTGCAAATCCAAAAGAGCGCGTAGACGTTGGTCTTGAACGTGTCGTCGAATTGCTCCGTGGTCAAATCCTCGATGCTGTCGATCGCCTTCTGGCGTCCGGCGACGTTTGCAATCAGATCGAGGCCGCCGAGTTCGCGATGCGCCGTTGATACCAGCTCCTTGCAAAATTCCTCGCTTTTCAGATCACCGGGAATGGCCACGGCCTTTCGACCCTCGGCCTCGATCAGTTTAACGACATCATCGGCGTCCGACTGTTCCTCGGGAAGATAGTTGATGACGACGTCGGCCCCTTCGCGCGCATAGGCAATGGCCGCGGCGCGACCTATACCGGAATCGCCGCCCGTGATGAGTGCCTTTCGGCCCTTCAGGCGGCCAAGACCCTTATAGCTCCGCTCACCGTGGTCGGGGACGGGCAGCATCTTTTTGGCGAGGCCCGGAACGGGCTGTGGCTGCTTCGCAAACTCGGGGCGCGGATACTGAGTAAGGGGATCTTGAATATCGAACTGGTTGGCGGAAGCCATGAGCGGACACTTTTCGTAATGGGACACACCTAGAATTTGCGTCGGCGAGGATGGTTCCGCCCGCCCCAAGGTATTCACGTGCGGTCTTGGGTCGGCCCGACACCGTCGTGCCCGCACGGGCGCCGCTGACGTGGACAATCCCGCTCGAGGGTCCGGGACGTGTTTTCGGCTCATCCGATAAACCGGGATATCGCGGCCGCCAGATCAACTGGATTTTCCTCAGCGACGTGGTGCCCACTCTCGATCCCGAAACCTTGGACGTTTTTCGCCCATCTTCGCCAGATCTCCAATGGATCACCGACGGTGTCGACCAAGTCGTCCTTCGTCGACCAGAGACATAGCAAGGGACAGTTTATCTTCCGGCCGGATGCACGGGCGTCCATCTCATCGCGTCTGTCCACGGTAAGCCCGGCTCGGTAATCCTCGATCATGCCATGGATGACACGCGGGTCGGATACCGCCGCGACGATGTCCTGGTAAGCGTCCTCGCCCATCAAGCTCGGCGACAGTTTGCCGTACCAAGCCAGCGGGTCGACGCTGATAGCTCTTTCCGGTTTGTCGGGTTGCGCGAAGAAGAACCAGTGATACCAATCTCGAGCAAAGCGCCAGTCCGTCCGCTCCAGGTGTTCGATAATGGGAACACCGTCGATCACCACGACATTTTCGAGTGCATCCCCGTGATCCATCGCCAAGCGAAACGCCACGTAGCTACCGCGGTCATGGCCGACGGCGGAAAAGCGTTCGTGGCCTAGGCTCCGCATCAGCGCCACGCAATCATTCGCCTTCGCGCGTTTGGCCGAATTGACGTGGTCGTCGGCATCCTCGGGCAAGAACGATTGTCCGAAGCCTCGAAGGTCCGGGCAGATAACCGTGAAATTCGGGGCAAGCATATCGGCGACCTGCCCCCACGTCATGTGCGTTCGAGGATGGCCGTGAAGCAGGATAACGGGTGGCCCCGAGCCGCCGTGACGCACCCTCAGCTTGCCGGGGCCAACATCAATGAAATCAAGCGCGAATCCCTCGAACACCAAACTCCTCCAAGGTCCCCATTCCAAGATACAGGCCATCGGTTTCACGCGCCGAGGCGGTACGAACCTAAAAGCCGCAACCTAACGTACGCTGTCTGTCGCGCCTCTTCGGCGTCCGCCGGTCAGCCTTGCCGCGCGGGACTAATCTAGCGTCAGCGTGGTGGCGTCGAGGCCTCCCGCGCCGCCCGAAGCTTTTCGGTCTTTCTTCGTCGCGCCTCGGCCTCGGCTTCGATCGCGGCCATGGCGGTCTCGTGCGTGGCTTGGAATTGTTCGCGTCGCTCCTGATTGGTGAAAGACTTTCTGGAGCGGTGATTGATCTCTTTATCGTCAGTCATCCGCGTTAACTTGTGAGGTCGCTAGCGTTCGGCAAGGAATTGGTATGGGACCGTACAAAGCGCACAAGGAACGCCCTAAAGCGCGTCGCGATCTTTCAGATTCGCTCGTTGCGCTTTAGGTCTTTCTTTTACCGCATGTCTTCATCGCAAAACCGCTTCACACTTTTGCGCGACATGCTCTAGACCCGCGCCAATGGTTCGTTACCTCTCTCGAGTGCTGGTCGTTTCCAGACCGCCGCTAACGGCTTCCAAATTTTCCGTGCCGCGACGCGGCATCCGCGCGTGGAGATGAAGGGGCCGCCGGGAGATCATGGTCACCGTTCCGCGATCAGGCGGCCCCCGCGTGCACGGACGCCGTGCCGGTGAGCATCAAACAACATTCCTGTCCCCTGGAGCAGTTTGATATGTGCGGCCCCCTTGGCTTGACGCGCTCGCCGCCGACCAAAGCGAGGTCCTCACTCCATCGCACTGGAACGCTTCGCCGGGACGGAGAGCCAGCGGAACAAGCATACCCCGCACCATCGTCCGCTGGCTGACAAGCCACGTACGCGCGAAGGCGGCAAGCCACCTATATGTGCGGCATGGTCGAGGGATATTCGATCGGCATGAAGCCGCGCCACCACTCGGCGGCTTTTCGCCTCCAGGCTTGGGCTTCAGCCAGCCCGCGTTGTTGGGGTGGACTGTCGATTTCAGCCGGAAACGAGCCGGTGGTGGCCGCCGAGCCACGGCTTCTCAGTCGAGGCCTTGCGGCCGGCCGCCGAACTGGACGGACTGGTCGGCGGACGCAGAAGGGCTTCACGGCATTTCTCGCGAGAAGCTTGCCGATGAAGGCGTCCCGATATCAATCGTTGTGCGGGAGATGATGGCCACGCTTTCGAATATGATCTCTTCGCGAGCTCGCCGTCATGGGATGGGAAATGGCTCGGCGTCCTGCTTCGGGCCGGGGGGTTCCACGACATGCTCTTCGAGTCCGTAAGTCGGACGACCTCATCGTCGAAGTTGCCTTGATGTTGACTGAAGACCGCGATGTTCGTGGCGTGGACGCGGCTGCGCTCGTCGCCAATGTCATCGCCCGGTCCGAGCCTGCCGTGCCTGCCCACCGCGCACTTCCGGACGCCGCACTGGAACTTGAGAGATTGCGCCTGGTACGGGAGGCTGTCGAGAGCTTGGCTACCGCGCAGTCTCACACCTGAAAGCCTAAAGGCAACCAGCCGGTTACCGGTGCATATCGCCCAATACATGAACGCCTGTGTTCGGAGCGGGTAGAAATCCGCACAGAGAGCACCTATATCGAAAAGTATTACTTTTCATCGGAGGCATTCCATCATGACCATCAACGGCAGCCTGCTGATCGCGGGATCGGAAAGACGTGGTTCTAACGGCGAATTTACAGGTATCGAAGCGGCGACAGGAACCGCCCTGCCCGTTTCGTTCGGTGGAGCTTCGGCTGCCGACGTCGAGGAGGCCACCCGTCTCGCATGGGAAGCTTTCGACGTCTATCGCGAGACCGACCTTGAAACGCGGGCCGCCTTCCTGGAGACGATCTCCACCGAGATCGAGGGCGTCGGCGAGGAGCTGGTCGAACGCGCCATGGCCGAGACGGGCCTTCCCCGCGGAAGACTGGAGGGAGAGCGCGCCCGTACGACCGGCCAGCTCCGGCTGTTCGCCAAGGAAGTCCGCGAAGGCAGGTTCCAGGAACTTCGCTTCGACGCGGGCGATCCCTCGCGCAAGCCGGCGCCGAAACCCGACCTTCGTCTTCGCAACATCCCTGTCGGCCCCGTCGCGGTTTTCGGCGCCTCCAACTTCCCCCTCGCCTTCTCCGTGGCCGGCGGGGACACCGCCTCCGCTCTGGCCGCTGGCTGCCCTGTCGTGGTGAAGGCGCACTCCGCGCATCCTGGCACCTCCGAGCTCGTCGGACGCGCAGTGCAACGCGCCGTGCTGAAGGCCGGCCTGCCCGCAGGTACGTTCGCTCTCCTGTTCGACACGGGCTTCGACATCGGGCAGCAGCTCGTCGCCGACCCGAAGATCCGCGCGGTCGGCTTCACCGGTTCGCGCAGAGGCGGAACGGCACTCATGGAGATCGCGTCCAAACGCAAGCAGCCGATCCCCGTCTATGCCGAGATGAGCAGCATCAATCCCGTCATTCTGTTTCCGGGTGCGCTGGAGAACCGCGCCGAGGAGATCGCGACGTCCTTCGTATCATCGCTTGCGCTAGGCGCCGGACAATTCTGCACGAACCCCGGCCTTATACTGGCTGTCGACAGCAAAGGGCTAGAGGTCTTTATCACCAAGGCCAGCGAGCTTCTTCCGGAAACAGGAGCGCAGACCATGCTGACGCCGTCGATCGCCAAGGCGTTTCGTGAGGGCGTTGGCCGCCTCGAACAGCATTCCGAGGTGTCGATGCTCGCCAAGGGAAAGACCGGCGGGGACTACGACGGAGTGGCCGCGCTCTTCGAGACGTCGGCCGCCTCGCTCCTGGCACATCACGAACTGCAGGACGAAGTCTTCGGCGCGGCAGGGTTGGTGGTGCGCTGCAAGGACTTCGAAGAGCTGGAGCAAGTAATCGACGCCCTCGAGGGCCAGCTTACCGTCGCGTTGCATGTCGACGCCGGCGATCTCGACGACGCTCGCCGACTCGTCCCGAAACTTGAGATGCTCGCCGGCCGGCTGCTGGTGAACGGGTTCGGAACCGGGGTAGAGGTCTCGCACGCCATGGTTCATGGCGGCCCGTATCCGGCGACAGCCGATGGGCGATCCACCTCCGTCGGTACGCTTGCGATCTACCGGTTCCTGCGACCGGTGTCCTACCAGGACTTCCCGGAGGCGATCCGTCCGGCAGCGCTGCGGTAGCAATCGGCGCGCGGTGCGGGACAAAGTACCGCGGGTAACCTGCTAGAGCAGCCCTGCTCCCGGTCAGCCGGTTCGCCCGGAAACCGCATCCGCAAACATCGAAGCTATGAGCGCCGGCTTCATATGCATTAGCAGGAGGCCCGGCCTCTGCAGGTCGAACGACTTGTACGCAAGACCTCCTGTGAAGCCCATCGTTTCCAGATGGCCCTCGATCCCCTTCAGCAAGGCTTCGTCGCCGATTCGACGCCCTTGAAACGAGCGGGATTGTAGGCGACCTCGAACGACGCTCCGGCCTCCTTTATATGCTGGGTCATCCCTGCCCTCCGGACGCCAGAAAGACGTCGGCACTTTCACCAGCACATGTGTCCCGTCCGGCGATGTTGACTTGTCCCACCCTTGCCGATGCGCAGTCTTGCGAGCCGTGTCGACTTTCCAACCCTGGCGAGCTGCCAGCTCGCGATAGGACAACAGTGCGAAATCCATGATCTACTCCCGGCGTGATTGGACAGCCGGAGGATCGTCCCAGCGCATGCATGGGACAACTGCGGTGCGATCCCTGGGACGTTCCGGAAGGTTCGTCTCGCCTGACCGCGGCAAACAAAAAAGGCCGGGGCGTAATAGCACCGACCTTTCGTTCGTCTTCCTATCCCTGCCAGTACATCCGTGGTCAAAGCCGGTAGACGGGGTATCGCGAGCGGCACTCTCTGAAGCGCATCAGCAATCCCGATGAACAAGTTGTAGTCTCGCAATCCGTCGATATCAAGGCGACGTTCCATCGGCATCGCGATTGGTCCGTCGCCGTTCCCTGGATTTCGCGGAACTCCTTGCGACACGCAACTCCTCGAGCGTCGGCTGCCACCACCCGCGAACCCGCTCGTATCCTCTCGGTTCCGCGCGAGCCGGCCAGGTATGGACGAGTTCTTCCAACGTGGCGGCACGCCAGCCCGCCCAGACATACTCGTCGTCGGCGTCCGGATGGTACTCGGCAACCTCTTCGGGGTCGACGAGTTCTCCGGTGATCTCCGTGATAACGACAATCCCGAAAGCGACTGTCGCCACAGGCCGAGCGAGCGGCGGGAGATCGTCGCTCGGCACAGGCAGTCGCTTTTTCCCGCGCTTGGACATCCGCCGCTTGGTTTTCGCCTCCTCTTCGGTACCCTTGCGGGCCTCGGCCCGTTTCCTGCGCTCCTCAGGCTCGGCTCGTTTCGCGGCCTCCTCGATTGCTTCCCATCGCTGCTGGAGGTCGTCGTAGGATGCGTACGGCACCTCCCAAACCTTATCGTCGCCGTCCCATCGGGCGAAAGCGATCTGCCGGAGCTCGTCGACGACCGTCCGCGAGAAGGGTGTCTTGATGCGGAAGCCGCGGTCGTAGACCTGCAGATAGGGGCTGAGGATGGGTTCAAACTGGTAGGCGTCGCGGCCGCGCTCCTCTTCGTAGGGCGCCCTTCGATCCGCTTCGGAGGCGAGCCATCGATCGATGCGCTTTCGAGCGGTCTTGCCGGGAACCGTCCAGGCCTGAAGACTGTCCGACCACCGGGCATTCGGAAAGGTCTCGCGAAAGCGCGCGACAGTCATCCGGTCAAAGGCGAAGGATACCTTCTCCCGCGGAGGGTCGGGGTCCTTGGTCTCTTCGTGGTTGTCTTCGGTCATGACAAGAAAACGGTCAGGTGATCGTCGGGTTTCGGTTACGAAAGCGATTTCTGCAGGAAGGATAACGCCGTCCGAGCGCCGGTGCTAGAAATCGTATGTCCGACGCCGGGTTCGACATCGAGTTCAACTTTGTAGCCTGCCGCTCCAAGCTGCGCCGCCGCGAGCGTCGAGGCAGCCGCAGGAATCGTCGCGTCGGCCTGACCGTGTACGAGCAGGATCGGCGTGTCCTTGCTGGACGGCGAGATGGGCTGTGGCGGGAGAAGCCCCGCGAAGGACACGAGCGCGCCGACCTTCCATCGGCCGGAAGCGACCGCGTCGAGGGCTACTATCGCACCCTGTGAGACGCCAACGAAGGCGATCCTGTCGTGGCTTTCGGCGAAGCCCTCGCGCCGGACGACGTGGTCGATCAGTCCGTCGAATGCTTCTCGGGCAGCCATCACCCTCGCCGGATCAAGCGGGTTGCCTTCGGTCGAGAACCATTGGTGGCCGCGCCAGTGATGCACCGGAGCGTCCGGGGCAGCAAACCGGGTGTTCGGGAGACCAGCGCGCCAGGAAGAGGCCATCGGCATAAGCTGAGCGCCGGACGCGCCAATACCATGCAAAAAGATGACAAGCGAACCATGGATCATTGAAACTCCTCGTTAAACACACAGAGGGCGCTCGACGTCTTCATGACGGAGCGCCCTCCTCACCGCGCGGCCGTGCAGGGCGACAGTCATGTCGCGATACTCGGCCAAGCTTTTCGGTGGTGACCCTTAGATGTTAATGCGGGCCTTCGGTTTCAAGACAGCGTGTCGGCAGTCGTGCTCATCCAGGCACGGTGACGTTCCTCGTCCTGGTGCGCCTTCATGAAGAACGCCTTCGACTCAGGAATCGCGTCCTCGTGGCGCGACGCGCGCTCGTAAGCTGTGACCGTATCGTCTTCGTTCGTCTTCATTGCCTTCAGGATTGCCGAATCACCCATGAGGTCGGCGAGCGCGATCTTGCCGGTCGTCAGCATCTGCTTCATGTCGCCGTCGGTCGGGGCTTCGATACCGAGTTCGCGGGCCATCTCGGTCAACGTAGCGACGTGCCGCAGGTGGTCTTCCTTGAAGGCTGAAATCTGGCTTGCGAGTTCACGGCTATCGAGCCGCTCGATACAGGAATCGTATGCGGCGATCGCATCGTGCTCCAAGTAGAGCAGATTTTTGACAAGACCTTTGATGTCGTATTCGTTGCCAACCATCGTGACCATATCGTTCTCCTTGCTGGGTTTGAGGAGACCGGGGAACGAGATGCGTGCAGGGTTGTTCCGCCGCCGGGCGGACCGTCCTCTATCGTACATTCTGAGAACGACACGACACACTTGGCCGGAACTTCGACGGTACACGCGGGTTTCAACCTAGACATTCCGTTCCAACCTCAATCCAAATTGGAGAGATGACATGACCCTCGAAGGGAAGAAGATCGCCGTTCTAATCGCGCCGCGCGGCACCGAGGAGCCCGAATTCAAGAAGCCCAAGGAAGCAGTCGAAGCCGCAGGCGGGACTGTGACCGTCGTCGGGATCGAGGCCGGCGAGGCCAAGACGAACAATGGCGATCTCGATCCCGGCGGCAGCTATGTCGTGGACAAGACCGTGAAGGATGTTTCGGCTGGCGACTTCGACGGACTGGTGATCCCCGGCGGGACCGTCGGCGCCGACAAGCTTCGGGCGGATGACGATATCGTTTCGTTCGTGCGTTCCTTTTTCGAGCAGGGAAAGCCGGTCGGCGTGATCTGCCACGGCCCCTGGCTTTTGGTTCAGGCCGACGTTCTGAGGGGACGCACTGTCACGTCCTATTCTTCGATCCGGAAAGACATTGAGAATGCGGGCGCTACCTGGGTCGATGAGGAGGTCGTGACCGATCAGGGGCTGGTCACAAGCCGGAAACCCGATGACCTGCCAGCGTTCTGTGCGAAGATCGTCGAGGAATTTGGCGAAGGCAGACATCCTGAACAGGCACGCAGCGCCTAATGGAATATACAAGGAAGCGTCGGTTCCCCCCCGGCGCTTCACGCCGCATCATGGGAGCGCATCGAGCACTCCCTTTCTTAGTTCAGGAGTAGGTCACATGACAAAGATCACCTATCACGTTGCCGAGCATGACGGAGGTTTCGCGTATCGGCTCGGGGACGTATGGTCCGAGTCCTTTCTCGACCATGACGCCGCGCTTGCCGCGGCAAGATCGGCTGCCGAGCGGCAGCACCTGGAAGGCCGCGACGCCGAGATTTCTTATCAGCTCGCCGATGGACGCTGGCAGACGGAACATGCTTCTGGCGGAGACCGTCCGGAGACCGACGTCGTCGATGATGCGGCGGAGAAGTCGGCATGACCACGCTGGTAGGGTCTTGCTCTTGTGGTGATGTGAAGGTGGCGGTTCGCGGGTTGCCTCTGCGCATCGGCATCTGTCACTGCACGGACTGTCGTCATGAGAGCGGATCAGCGTTTACGTTCTACGCAGTATGGCCAGCGAGCGAGTTCGAGACGACAGGTCAGACCCGCGAGTTTCGCGGACGATCTTTCTGCCCGAATTGTGGATCGCGGCTGTTCTCGGCCGATGAGCAGGAGGCCGAGATCAAGCTTGGCATTCTTTCCGACGCGCCGACGCCGCTGAAGCCGACATACGAACTCTGGGTGAAGCGCCGGGAATCATGGCTGGCTCCGATCGCAGGTGCCGAGCAGTTCGACGAAGATCGAACATGATCCGTTCATCGACCCGGTATCGGCCAACGCTTCCTCGCTTTATCACACCGAGGCTCGGACGCTACGTTTTCTAGCGTCCCTTCGGCATCTTGAAGGTGAAGCAGGTTCCTGTCTCATCCGAAGAGACGTCGATGGTGCCGCCGTGAGCCTTCGCAATTTCCAGCGCGATGTAGAGTCCGAGACCCAGCCCTTGCCCGCCGCGGGAGGCAGCGCCGCGCTTGAACGGCATGAACAGCCTTTCGAGGTCTTCCTCGGGGATTGCAGAACCTGAGTTGCGCACGCTGACTTCGATGCCGTCCGGGCCATGGCGCCCCGTGATGTGGACGGGATGATCTTCCAATCCGTGGGTGACCGCGTTCGACACGATGTTCGAGAACAACTGTGCGACCCGGAGACGGTCGACGACTGTCGGCTGCGGGAAGTCCAGTTCGAGATGAATTTCGCGGTCAGGATGCGCCGAACGGATCTCGTCGGCGACAACTTGCAGCGTCTCGACAAGGTCGGCTTCCGCCAAGTCAAGGGAGATTCCGCCGCCAAGACGCGCGCGTGCAAGGTCCATGATGTTGTCGACGAGTCCGGTCATCCGTGAAATGCTCGCCTTCATCAGGTTGAGGACGAGCGGGCTTCGCTCGGTCCAACCTTCCTTGAGAAGACGGTTCGTCCCGGCGTCGATCGCTGCGAGCGGATTGCGAAGGTCGTGCCCGAGCACTGCGATGAACTGCTCCCGGAGCTCCGAGAGTTCGCGCTCGCGCTCCAACGACGCCTCGGTTGTCCGGAGGCGGTCGCCAGCGTCCAGATGATGTGCGATCAATTCCGCAAAAAGCTTGAACGTTCCGATGACTTGCGGGTTGTCGACCTTCGCGGGATTCGGATCGATCGCACACAACGTGCCCCAGAAGGTGCCGTCCGCACGGACGATCGGCATGGAGATGTAGCTTCTCAAGCCGTAGATACGGGGCGTGTGATGATCCCGGTAGCGATCATCCGCAGACGCGTCATCGAAGACGATCGGCTGTCGGTGATCGCGGATTTCGTTGCAGAGCGTGCTTTCGATCGGCAACTCGTCACCAGGCTTCAGCCCGAAGCCCACATGATCGAGGGAGCTACAGGTGATCCACCGCGTCTCGGTGACCCGAGCAATGGCTGCGAAGCCCATCTTGGTCATTCGGAGCGCGACGTCGAGCATGGTGGGAACCGCCGCGATCCCGGCGATCACCTCGATGTCGGCTCGATAGTCGCCCGGTACGGCATCTGAAGATAAAGAAGCCGGAGATCTGCCCAACCTCAACTTCGCTGTGAAGCCGATATTCTCAACGGCAGTCGCCGCTGCCTCGGCCAACGCCTCCAGCGTTTCGACTTCCAACTGTGTAGGCTCGTATGCCTGCCACCAGTATGCGCCGATCGCGCCGACGGGGTCTTCGCGACGGATAGGAGCCATTGCAACAGCCCGGACGAACGTGCCGTCGTAGAGTTCGTGCGGGATACGGTCGTCCCGCCGGAGGTCGGGGACGACAACCGTCTGGCGGTTGATCATCGACCAGCCAGAAATGCATGCGGACGCGGGAAACTTCTCGCCCTTCCAGAGAGGTGCGATCGAGTCTTCCTCGACGTAGTGACAAAGGTCGCCCTCGCGCCGAACGACGGTTATCCCTTCGCATCCGACGAGAGACCGCGCGCTTGCGCGTATCATCGCGACCACCTCGTCGAGGGTGCGCGCACGTGAAATGGCGGAGGTCGCTTTCGTCAGATTGGCGAGCGGCGTCCTGAATTCGGTGGAATCGGTTATCAGCACCACTGCGGTCCTTTCGACTGCATGAGGATGCCCTCATATACGGTAGCGGACCTTCGCATACTCCGCGCCGATATAAAAGGTGGATGTGAACTTACGCAGAACATTAACCTGACTGCCTGGCCTGAGGGCTCGTCAGGCCGAATCGCGCCCCTGCGAGGCGCTTGCCCGCACGTCGAGCGTCGCTCTGACTGCTGTCATTATCTGGCAGCCCCTGCTGATCCTGAGCGGAATGACCGGCGGCCCGAATAGTTCCACTGACGGCGGCATTGCGCGTGGGTTCCATCAGACAGTTCCCCTCTCGCAACAACCCTCGAGCGGTGGTTGGCCCCGACCACACCCAAAAGGGCGGCGAAGCCGTTGCGGGCCTCCCGCCGAGCCGCTATGAAGACCGCAGGATACCAACCAGGGGATTTTCAGTGGCTTACGGTACGGTCAAGTTTTTCAACCAGGACAAGGGCTTTGGATTCATAACGCCAGACGAAGGCGGACAGGACGTGTTCGTCCATGTTAGCGCGGTCCAGGATTCGACGCTGCTCCGCGAAGGGCAGAAGGTGTCGTACGACGTGGGTCAGGATCGAAAGACCGGCAAGTCGAAAGCCGAGAACGTCCGTGGTGCCTGACGTAGATCGAGCGGAGTTTCCTGAATGAACATCAGGACGGCCACCAAGGATGACGTGGCGTCGATGAGCGCGATGCTCGAGACGCTTGTCGCGGCGGGCAGACGCAGGATGCCGGCGGACGAAGAGTATGCTCGGGATCATTATCGTAGCGCTTGTCGGTTCCGGTGTCGATGATTCGCGTTTCGACATGACTGTCTCCTTCTTCGGAACACCTGAAACGCGCGAGATTCCAAAATGTTGCGCGCCGTCCGCGTGAGGACTGAAGTGCAGGATGTCAGCTCTCGATCCGGTAGACGGCGGCATTGTCCTGGACGTCGCGCAGCCCCTTGTAAGCCGCATGGCGGAGCTTCCCGTCGTGCGTCCATGCCCTGAATTCGATCTCAGCGACCAAAGTCGGCTGGCACCAGACGACGTTTTTCCGCCGACCCTCGTAAGCGACCGGCGCCTTCTTCGTTGCCAGCTTGTCGAGAAGGCCGCGCAGCTCCTGGGCGTCGCGTTCCTTGAATCCGGTTCCGACCGATCCGACGTAGCCGAGGTCGTGGCCGCTCCAGGCGGCGAGGAGAAGGCTGCCGATCCCGCCGCGCGCGGACGCCGACCGCTCGTAGCCGACGACCATGAAGCTCTCGGACTGGATACATTTGATCTTGTACCAGTCGCCGAGACGGCCTGATCGATAGGCACTGTCCCTGTCCTTTGCGATGATGCCTTCGAGACCGTGCACGCAGGCTGCTTCGAAGATGGCGTCGCCGTCCCCTTCGATCTCCTCGGAAAACTGTATCGCTTCCGGGGCGTCGGCCAGCAGGCTTTCCAGCAGATGGCGTCGGCTCGCAAGCTCCATGCCCCGGACGTCATGTCCATCGAAATAGAGGAGGTCGAATGCGACGAATATTGCCTCGCTCGACGACCGCTTTCCCCCGCGGCCGCCCAGGCTCTGCTGCAGCGCTCCGAAATCGGTCCGTCCTTCGGCGTCGTGGACCACCGCCTCCCCGTCGAGGATGGCGGTCGCCACCCCCAGTTCCTTCGCCGCGGCCGCGATGGCTGGAAATCGGTGCGTCCAGTCGTGCCCGCCGCGGGTCAGGATGCGGATACGCTTCGGTTCGATATGTATGGCCAGCCTGTAGCCGTCCAGCTTCACTTCATACAGATACCTGTCACGGCCGGGCGGCTTCGGACGGAGCTGCGCGAGGCAGGGCTCGACTCTCTCCGGCATCGCGTCGAAAGGCAGTTGCGGCTGCTTGGGATCGCGGGGCTTTCTCGCGCGGCTCCTGACTGGCGCGTCGTCGGCTAGAAGCGGCTGGTAGCGTGGTCGGCGGCTACTCATGAGGACTACTTACACTGATCTAAGGAACACGTCGTACGAGCGGGAGATGGTGGTTTCGTCTGGCTTCAACTAACTGGGTGCAGCATGACCTCAGCCTGCTCCGTCCCGAGGCGGGGCTTCTTTTCTCAACCCGCGAGCTTCATTGCCGACATGTCATCCGGCAGCACGTGCAGCCCTGCGACATACGCGGCGTCTACGAATGCCGCGCGCGCCACCTCCGGATCGATATAAAATTCCAAGGCGTCGAGCGAGGTCGCGCGCGCGTGGTGGAACTCGGACGTCTGTTTTCCGCTGAGGGGCCAGCTCACGCTGAGCAGCAGGCCCGCAAGCTCGTCTACGGTATAGGCCTGGCGGTATCGCGCGAGACCTTCGATTTCGACATGGAGCCGGCGGATAGGAACCTGGCCGTGGGAGCTGTTCATGACGCGATACTCTCCTGACATTCAGCGAATCAAAGCGTGAACATCGATTCGGTTCCGTGACGAAAACGATCAGGGAAAAAGGCACTCCTCGCAGAGTGTCTCGGGACGTCAACTCTTCCAAGTTCGCGGGCAAGCCTATGCCGGAGGTGAACTCCCTTTGACCGTGACGACCGACATGATTTCAGAGTTCGTACGAGCGGCGAACCGTGTGGAGACGCTAGCCCCTGCCGACCGGCGTCTGCTTCTCGAAAAGGGAGTGTCAGCGTCCGGGGCGCTGAGGGGTCTGCTTGTAAAAACTGCAAAGGTCGCACCCGTCGACGACGCCGCTGAAAGAGTCATCCCGGACATCGCAAGCAACATCGAACAGATGTCGGATGAAACGGTGTAGAAGGCGATGCTCGCGCTTGCGGCTCAGATACGGACGATGAGGATCTTGAATCGAGAACCCACTTCCGCTTGAGGAGCCCGGCCACGCCTCCAGTGCGAACGCGCGAAGCGCATGAGGGCTGCCGCAGCTTTACGGCGCGGCAGCCTAGGTTGTTCAAAGTCCTTTCGAGATCTGCAGAGGCTGCAGGACGATATCTGCAAGCGCCGCCTTTCCCACCTCGAACGCCTTCTGGTACTCGGCGTCTTCCACCATCTCACGGAAAGCGGTCCGCCGGGGATACTGCACTAGCAGCACCGCGTCCCACCCTTCCACCTGCCCCGTCGTCAGAACGTCGAGGCCGTCGCCACGGAATAGGATCCGTGCGCCAAAGCGGGCAAGAATGGGTTCGGCCAGTCTCAGGTATTGCAAATGCCGTTCACGGCCGCCATCTGGGACGAACCGTAGAAGGTTCAGCATCACGACAGGAGCGTCGTCCTCTTCAGCTAGGAACTTGGCAAAGACGTCGGGCGAAAACGCGACCATTAGGCTTTCCTTTCATAATAGCGTCCTTGAGACGCCTACGGAAAGTCTAGCCTGTCGCTCCGTCAGAAACTGTCAGGAACGAGCGCCAGTCTCGATCTTGCTCGCGCCAACGCCGCATAAGTACGGACCGGCGCTCTGGATACCGCTCCTCGAGGATCGACGCGGAGCGTACAAGTGAGCAGATTCCGCTTTCGAACTGCCAGATCTCGAAACTGGAGAAGGCAAAGCGCATCTGTCCCGCCACGCCCGAAAAAAGCGTTCGGTCGCCTCCTGCCCGGCACCTCGCTCATGCTTCACGAGGAGGAGCCTGGCCGTCGCGAAGCGGGCCATGGAATACGTGACGCCGTCTACCGGGAATGGGAGATTCACGGCACGAACCGGGTTCCCAAGGAAGCGACGATGCGCGTCCCGCAGGAAGTGGCTGAGCGCCGTTCGAATATCAGGCAGTCTCGGCCGTTATTACCGAGCCGATTAAGCTCAACCGCATCGCACCAGCCGATCCCGGCCAAGGAAAGCGTAACGCGCGTCACGTCCCATATCGGGCGGCCTGAATATCAGCCTGGTAGTAGCTGTACGCATTGATGGGGTACGAACCAACAACCTAGGAGATATCAGGCAAGTTTACGGAGGACTTGGCTGTCCAGACCAATAATCCGACACACGGCTTGACGCAGACCGTTAGTCAGCAATAACCTTGCGTCATTCACCAGGGGTGTCCCGTCAAGGGGCTGAGATTCTGCTATCGTGCGCAGTGACCCGTTGAACCTGATCCAGTTCATACTGGCGTAGGGACGGTGCAAGCGCTCGAAGGCCGGGATTCCCGCGTGGATTCCATGCCGGCGTCTTTTCATCATTCCGGCTGAGGACTGGGTCTCCAATCGAAAACTTGGAGCCTCAAACCATGAATATCGCCGCAAAGACCATCACCCCCACAGTCACCACCGGCCCGCTGCCGGCCTCCCGCAAGATCCATATCCCGGGCGAGATCCACCCGGATATCCGCGTGCCCATGCGCGAGATCAGCGTCCACCCGACCTCAGGCGAGCCGCCGGTCACGGTCTATGATTCGTCCGGCATCTACACCGTCGAAGGCGCCGACATCAGCATCGAGCGCGGTCTGCCCGCATTGCGGCGCGACTGGGTTCTCGCCCGTGGCGATGTCGAGGCCCATGACGGCCGGCAGGTGCGCCCCGAGGATAACGGCTTTGCCAGCGGCGATCGCCTGACGCCGGAATTCCCAGCCAAGCGCCAGCCGCTGCGCGCCAAAGACGGCAGGACCGTGACCCAACTTGCCTATGCCCGCGCCGGCATCATCACGCCGGAGATGGAATTCATCGCCATCCGCGAAAATCTCGGCCGTGAGGCGAAGGCGGACGCGATGATCCGCGACGGCGAGAGCTTCGGCGCGCATATTCCCGATCACGTCACGCCTGAATTCGTGCGCCAGGAAGTGGCCGCCGGACGCGCCATCATTCCCGCCAACATCAACCACCCCGAAGCCGAGCCGATGATCATCGGCCGAAACTTCCTGGTGAAGATCAACGCCAATATCGGCAACTCCGCCGTCACCTCCTCGATGGTCGAAGAGGTCGAGAAGATGGTCTGGGCGGCGCGCTGGGGCGCCGATACCGTCATGGACCTCTCGACCGGCCGCAACATCCACAACATCCGCGAATGGATCATCCGCAACTCGCCGCTCCCCATCGGCACGGTGCCGCTCTACCAGGCGCTGGAAAAGGTCGAGGGCATCGCCGAGAACCTGACCTGGGAGGTCTATCGCGACACGCTGATCGAGCAGGCCGAACAGGGCGTCGACTACTTCACCATCCATGCCGGCGTGCGGCTCCAATACATCCCGCTGACGGTCAACCGCGTCACCGGCATCGTCTCGCGCGGCGGCTCGATCATGGCCAAGTGGTGCCTTCATCACCACCGCGAGAGCTTCCTCTACGAGCATTTCGAGGAAATCTGCGACATCTGCCGCGCCTATGACGTCTCCTTCTCGCTGGGCGACGGCCTGCGGCCCGGCTCGATCGCCGACGCCAACGATGCCGCGCAATTCGCTGAACTGGAAACACTTGGCGAACTGACGAAGATCGCCTGGGCCAAGGATTGCCAGGTCATGATCGAAGGCCCTGGCCATGTGCCGATGCACAAGATCAAGGAAAACATGGACAAGCAGTTGGCCGTCTGCGGCGAGGCGCCGTTCTATACGCTCGGGCCGCTGACGACCGATATCGCGCCGGGATACGACCACATCACGTCCGGCATCGGTGCGGCGATGATCGGCTGGTTCGGCACGGCGATGCTCTGCTACGTCACGCCGAAGGAGCATCTCGGCCTGCCGGATCGCAACGACGTGAAGACCGGGGTCATCACCTACAAGATCGCCGCCCATGCCGCCGATCTCGCCAAGGGGCATCCGGCCGCCCAGCTGCGCGACGATGCGCTGTCGCGCGCCCGCTTCGAGTTCCGCTGGGAGGACCAGTTCAATCTCTCGCTGGACCCGGAAACCGCCCGCGGCTTTCACGACGAGACGCTGCCGAAGGAGGCGCACAAGGTCGCGCATTTCTGCTCCATGTGCGGCCCGAAATTCTGCTCGATGCGGATTTCCCACGATATCCGCGCCGAGGCGCGGAAGGAGGGGCTGGACGCCATGGCGGCCAAGTATCGCGACGGCGGCGATCTCTACATGGCCGTTGATGCCGAGGGGCAGGTGGCCGGCTGAGATGCGCGTCCTCATCAAGGGGGCCGGCGTCGCCGGCCTCTCGGTTGCCCATGCGCTTGTCGCGCGCGGCGCCGAGGTCACGATCTTCGATCCCAACGCCGGCTTTTCGGCGGCCGCGTCATGGCTCGCCGGTGGCATGCTGGCGCCCTGGTGCGAGCGCGAGAGCGCCGACGAGGCGGTGCTGCGCGAGGGGCAGGATGCGCCCGACCGCTGGGAGGCGATGCTGCCCGGCGAGGTCGAACGGAACGGCACATTGGTGCTTGCCCCCGCCCGTGACCAGGCGGAGCTCAAGCGCTTCGCCGGTCGCACGACGGGGTATGAGTGGCTGGACGAAGAGCGGATCGCGGCGCTCGAGGCCTCCTTGGCCGGTCGCTTCCGGCAAGCACTGTTCTTCCCGCGCGAAGCCCATCTCGATCCACGCCGGGCGCTGACTGGCTTGCGGCAAAAGCTGATCGCGCACGGCGCCGTCTTCTTTGAAACCCTCCCTGACGAGCAGGACTTCGACCACCTCGTCGATTGCACCGGCGCGGCGCGCATCGGCGAGGCCGCCTCGCTGCGCGGCGTGCGTGGCGAGATGCTCTATCTCGGGACCGACGAGGTAACCCTCGACCGCCCGGTGCGGCTGCTGCATCCCCGCATCCCCGTCTATATCGTACCGCGTGGAAACGGCCTGTTCATGGTCGGCGCGACGATGATCGAGACGGACTTCGCGGGCCTGATCACCGCCCGCTCGTTGATGGAACTGCTGAACGCCGCCTACACGCTTCACCCGGCCTTCGCCGATGCGACCGTGGTGGAAACCGGCGCCGGCCGTCGCCCCGCCTTTCCCGACAATTTTCCTCGCGTCGAGCGACACGGAAATCTGATCTCGCTTAACGGCCTTTACCGCCACGGCTTTCTGCTCGCGCCCGCCATGGCGGCGCGGGCGGCCGACCTTGTCTTCAACACCGATACCGCGGGAGGACACGCATCATGAAACTGATCGTCAACGGCGAAGCCAAGGAGATCGCCGCCGCCACGCTCGAGGAGTTGCTGGCGCTGATGGATTACGAAGGCGACTGGCTGGCGACCGCCGTCAATGGCGAACTCGTGCACCGCGAGGACCGGCCGGCCCATTCGCTGAACAATGACGACCGGATCGAGATCCTGTCGCCGATGCAGGGAGGTTGACCGATGCTTGAACTCCATGGAACGCAACTGCGCTCACGCCTCCTGCTCGGCACCGCGCGCTACCCGTCACCGTCGATCATGGCCGATGCCGTTAGCCGCTCCGGCACCGAGATCGTCACCGTCTCGCTTCGTCGCGAGACGGCTGGCGGGCGCAATGGCGGTGCCTTCTTCGAGACGATCCGCTCGCTGGGCGTCAAGGTGCTGCCCAACACCGCCGGCTGCCACGGCGTTTCCGAGGCGGTGCTGACGGCGAAGATGGCGCGCGAGCTGTTCGCCACCGACTGGATCAAGCTCGAAGTGATCGGCAACCACGACACGCTGCAGCCCGACGTCTTCGGCCTCGTCGAGGCGGCCCGCATTCTCGTTGGCGAAGGGTTTCAGGTCTTCCCCTACACGACCGACGACCTCGTCGTCGCCGAGCGGCTGCTGGAAGCGGGCTGCCAGGTGCTGATGCCCTGGTGCGCGCCGATCGGAAGCGCCGCCGGCCCGCTCAACCCCACGGCCCTGAGATCGCTGCGCTCACATTTCCCGGATGTGCCGCTGATCGTCGATGCCGGCATCGGCCGGCCCTCGCACGCGACCGCCGTCATGGAACTCGGCTTCGACGCCGTGCTGCTCAACACCGCGGTGGCCGGCGCCGGCAATCCTGTCTTGATGGCCACCGCCTTCTCCGCCGCCATCGAAGCCGGCCGACAGGCCTTCGAGGCGGGCATGCTGGAGCCGCGCGACATGGCCGTGCCGTCTACGCCGGTTATCGGACAGGCGGTGTTCGCATGAAGCTCGACCCCTTCTACCTCATCGTCGACAGCGCCGACTGGATCGCCCGCCTGGTCCCTGTTGGCGTCAAGCTGGTGCAGCTGCGTGTCAAGGATCGCTCCGAGGCCGATCTGCGCCAGGAGATCCGCCAAGCACGGGCGATCTGCAGCCAGCACCGCTGCCAGCTGATCGTCAACGATCACTGGCAGCTGGCGATCGAGGAGGGGTGCGATTTCGTCCATCTCGGCCAAGAGGATCTGGAGACAGCCGACCTCGCCGCCATCCGCGCCGCCGATATCAAACTCGGCCTCTCCACCCATGACGAAACGGAACTGCGGACCGCGCTCGTTGCCCGGCCGGATTACATCGCGCTCGGCCCGGTCTACGCGACGATCCTCAAGCAGATGAGATGGGCGCCGCAGGGACTGCCGCGACTATGCGCCTGGAAATCGAAGATCGGCGACCTGCCATTGGTGGCGATCGGCGGGCTGAACATCGACCGCATCGACGGCGTCTTCGCTCACGGCGCCGACAGCGCCGCCGTGGTCACCGACATTACCCGCAATGCCGATCCCGTGGCCCGCACCCGACAATGGTTGGAGGTCACGAAGCCATGGCGCTAAGCCGAAGTTGAGATTGGACGGTTCTTGGCCAACGCCAATGACGGGATGTTCGCGCTTGGTGGTTTCTCCTATAGGATCGCGGAGCCATTCGAGTGATGAGGAGCGGAGCGCCGATTTGAAGACGAATAAGCCTCTAATCCTCACCGCGCGCGTTGCCGAGGTCGATCTCCAGCCATTCGATCTTCTCCGCGAAACGCATTTCCCGCCGGAGCGAAATTTTCTCCGCGCGCATCTGACAATGTTTCACCGGTTGCCGGGTGAATATGTTGAGCGCATCACCGGAAGTCTTCAGTCCGTCGCGGACCACCAAGGCCCATTTACAGCGAAAGTCACTGGCGTTCGCCACCTGGGAATGGGAGTTGCCTTCAGTATCGAAAGCCCCGAGCTGATATCGATCAGGGATGAACTGCGGAAAGTCTTTATCAACTGGCTGGGCTCTCAGGACATGCGGACGTGGCAACCGCACATTACCATACAAAACAAGGTGGCACCGGCGCGGGCGGACAAGCTATATCGTGAGCTCTCGGAGGGCTTCCAGATGCACGGCATCACCATCACGGGGCTTGTTCTATGGAGATACCTTGATGGTCCGTGGGCCGCCGAGTGGGCGACGATGTTCGACGCACGCCAGCAAGCAAGCTAAACGCTTGCGCGCCGGTTGCTCTCCTGATTGCTTGTTTCGCTTGTGATCACGCAGTCGCTGACATCTGTGCTTGATGGACAGAGAAAGCGCGGGACGACAGCCATGCGGGCGCCTGCGTCGCGATGACAGACCCGCGACGAACAACCTTTTCTCGCAAATGCAGAAAATCTGGATATTCTGGAAACTTCAATCGGAGTTCGTTTCATGCGCCAGTTCACGACGGGTGACCTCAATAAGCAGGTCGGTGACGTCACAGATGCCACCAGCCGGGAGCCGGTCGTCCTGACCAAGCATGGGAAGTCGCGCTTTGTCCTAATGAGCCACGATCATGACGAGCGTCCGCGCACGGGCGGCGATACGCGTAAAGTACATCGCGCGGCGGAAATGCCCGCGGAACATATAGACTTGCTTGAAGCGGAAATCGATCGTCTGGCGCGCGGCGAAGGTTATGGCGATGAGCCATGAATTCCTTCCCGGATAAATCATCGCCTATCCGTATCTCTGGGGTAGCGGACCAAGATCACGACGCAGGTCGGGCGCGACTGGGCCGCTCGGCGATATCATGATTGTACTCGTGACCATAACCCGGCAGCGGTTCAGGTCGCTCAAGCCGGCGCGGCGTGCTTCCGTATCGTGAACTTCAATGGCGCCACGATCCGACTCCGGTGGCTGCGTCGTAACAGCAAGAAGAGCAGGTGCGTGAGGCCGTCCTTGGCGTTCAAGCAGGCGTGGTTGGCAAGAGCAGGCTAATCGCCTTGAAAGGCACCGAGTCTACGGTCCGGTCATTCCCATCTAGCGCTCTTCTCCCATTGTCGCTTTGCGCTTCGCGCCACGAGCGGACTCAGCTCCTCGTTTCTTGATCAACCGGGTCCTATGACATTTTAATACCTTCGCGAGGCGTCGCGAATGGATCGCTTATGCGCTGAAGCCCATCTTCTCCGATGTCGTAACGTCGAATTGGAAACGAAGATGTATTTCGAGCTGAAGGACGCGACCGCCGACATTCTTGCGCGAAGCCGTCGCCACGATGAGCTTTGCGATCTGCCGCTGCAATTGATTGCGTCGGAAAGCGAGGCCTACGACATCCAGGCCGCCGCGCAGGATGCGCTGGGGTTCGAGAGGAAAGGCTATGCGATTGCTGGTTCGACGGAAAGGTCGCAAAGGACCCTCGGCCTGACATCACCTATCTACTCGGAAATCCCAGCCTCAAGCCTTCTTAACAACACCCGGGAGTTTCGACTACCTCCCGGCGCGATTGGTGTGCAATGCGAATTTGCCTTCACCCTGCTTCGACCCTACCCCGACGCGGGCGAACGCATTGATCTCGGCAGCGCACGCGATGCCATTCTCGCCTGCCGCCCGGCAATAGGCCTTTTAGGGAGAAGAACCCGGAGAACATTTTGGGGCAACAATCCCGCGATCGCCGACTTCGGACTTCATGTCGCCACGTTGTGCGGTAACCACGTGCCAGCAGCATCTCTTGCGGAACTCGTCTCCATCGAGGTGACGACTTTCCTGTTCAGGGAGACCGTCGTCTCTGGCAAGGCTTCATCAATCATGGAGGATCCAGTTAATGCAGTTGTCTGGATCGCGCGCCAACTCGCCGCGAAAGGGCGTCAACTGGAGCCAACCGACGTCGTCACGACGGGCTCATGCACCACCATCCTGCAGGTTCTGGCCGGACAGCACGTCGCCGCGGACTTTGGTCCGCTCGGTCAGCTCGACTGCGTTTTCACATAATTACTCCCAGAAGGCTCAACAATGCCCCCACGCAAACCCTTTGTCGCCGAAATCAAAAAGAAGCGGCCGATCGTGAAAAAGACGACAAGGCAGATCCCTCTAAACCACGCCGCTACTCGAGCGCTTCAAAGCGACGCCGAGGCTCAATCCTGATGGTCAGCAGAAGCATTCCGCACGAGTATTTCGTTCTCGACGTTGCTGATCGCAGCGGACCGATTGTTGCCAGGCTTGGCGACCGCACCGTTCCTGAATCCGTTATAGATCGCCGTGGTCGGCGATACCATTTCGCCGGCGTTGCGAGACGTGACCCGCGCGGTCGTCTTGATGTGACGGCATTGCGGCAAGGCGAATGGATCGTCGCGCCGGACCTCATCTATCGCAGAGCATAGGCGCCAGGAGCAAACGGCTCCGTGAACATCAGAGAGGCCAATGATCGGTTGGGTTGACGGCAGTTGACCGATTGTCGGCCTCACCCCTTATTTAAGCAAGACGCACTTCGTTTAGAAAGGCGATAGACTTAAATAAGCACGCTTGATTAAAGCGAGCACATCGAATTCTTGAGCACTGAGCCCGAGTGATTTGCGTAGGGCATGAATGCGGCGATCACGCAGCGTTTGAACCGCTATGCCCGATACATCCATTCTTAACGCTCGCCCCCTATTGCCGCTCGCCCTCGGCATTGCCGTCGAGAGAAACATTTCATCACGCCACTTTCAGCGAAAGATATCTCAATTCTGCGAGCTATCGCACCGATTGTGTCCAGGCGGGTGCTGGAGAACATCCGGCCCTTCCTGGTCAGCTTAATTATCTACCGGAAATCTCCCCCGCTTATGAATGGCGTATCGACTGGACGACGATCGGTCAGGCCTGCGGGATTGAAGCCGATTTGACGGCAGAACTGAAAAAACAACTGCGGCCAGGCCTGGATGCAATCATCCGGTGGGTCGGTGTAGCACCAACGGTCGAAGAGAAACGGCCGCCAAAGCAGACAGTTCGTCCCGACAAGATAACGCCTGCAAAAAAAGCAGCCTCCGCAACCTCAATCAGAAAGCCCCAACGTGCGACAACGGATGGCAACTTTGCCCCGTCCGCATCTGCGCCGCGTGGGCCGACGCCAAAACCGATCAGCCCTTTCCCGGAACCACTGTTCGAAGCGACAGAAGATCCGGCGAGCTCTCAGGATGCACTGGTTTATCATATGCGTCGGTTCGGCGACACTTATTGGCAGCTTTACCGCGCCGTTGTTCATCTGAATGAGAGCTTCGACAATAAGACGCTACTATCCTGGATCCAGGGTGAGCGCGTGCCCCGATCTGTAGCCAGTTTCAATATCCTCCGCCGCATCGAGCGACGCTATCGGCTTTCGGAGGGATATTTCAAAGAGAAGCTGCCGCACCAGGCGCGCTCGCTCTATGGTCACGATCTCGGTGACATCAGCCCGGCTGAGCGTCGAAGGATTTCGTTGCGCCTGCCCGAGGACTTCAACAGCCTGCCCTTTACCAAGCGCGAGGAGATCCTCGACTGGGTGCGCCGGGTAATCATTTCAGGCTCGACAGAGTATCGCCGCTATCAGGCGGCAGCCAGTAAGCAGCGTTATGCGATCCGCTTTCCCGGCGTCACCTATGGCGGCAGCTTTCTTTCCGCTCGATCGTTGGCCTCCGCTGCCGGTGCCAATCAGAACCTTGCGGCAGAACTTGATGATCCGGATCTGCTCTCCGGCGTTGTCGACGCGCCGCCGAGGCTTGCAATGGAAATGGCGGATCTCATCCGCTTCAAGACCTCGACGCTGACGGCTATTGGCTTTCAGCGTAATGCGGTCCGGGGTGAAGAAACGGCCTCCCAGAAGATCGAGCACCTGGGTCTGATGTTTGGTCCGCTGGCTGCCTCGCCAAATGGTGCCGTAAAGGGTTTCGGCGTGCCAGTCAGCCAGTTGAGCATCGGCCTTCTCGTCTTCCCCGGTGTTTGGTATCTACAGTGGCGCGAACAGCGGCGTGGTTTCTACACCAAATGCAAGAGGACATGTTGATGGTCGCCCAAGCCCTATCTCGCGCGGACGTCGGTCGGCTGGATCCGGCAGCACCCGGAACTCCTTCGGAATGTCAGGCCCATCGCCGGTCTGATCGAGCAGGAAGAAATCGATTTCGCAGCTCGCGACTGGCATGGCGCCTGCGATGCGTTTCATCGGCATTGCCGCTAACCGATTCAAGGAAATCCAACGCGTCATGCGTGTTCACCGCGACCCGTTTGAGCCGATCATGTGTGTCCTCGAGGCCGAGAGCCCGTTGGCGGAGTATTGGAAGATCACAGATGAGATCGTGAGACGCATGCCGGATGAAAGCCGATACTTGCGGCCAGCGGCCGAAGCCGTCAGGTCCTTCCTACTCCTTCACCTCGGCCCGCATCTCGGGCCAAGGCAGAAGAACCTTCGCCAACTTCGTGTCTGCCCGCGCGGACATTATCCGACATCAGAACGCCGGCTTGAAGACATGAAGTGCGGCGAGTTGCGCTGGAGCGATCGCGACCATGGGTGGGAGGTCCTAATCTTATCGGTCGCATTCAAAAACTCTGGCTCCTCCTTCTTCGCACAGAAGCCGTGCAAGCTGATCCTGGCCGACTTGCTATCTCTACAAATACCTCGACGCTTACAGCGACCGCCATCGTGGTGTTCTGCTCGGCGGAGCCAAAGATCCCGGAACCCTTTTCGTCAAGACGGTCAAGACCACCAGCCTTGATGCGGCCTACAACTCGACAACCTTCTACGAGGCTTGGCGGAGGATCATTCAACGCTATGGCATCTATAATCCCTATACCGGACGGGGTGCGATCAAGGGCTTTTTGCCGCTTGGACCCCATAACCTGCGCGACATTCTTGCGACGCATATTCTGAAGCAGACCGGATCCTACGAGCAGGCAAGCGACGCCATTCAGGACACGCCAGACGTCGTGCAACAGCACCATGGTCGCTTCCTGCCACAAGAAAAGGCCGCACTGGCGGCCAAGATCCTCAATCAGGTTTGGGAAGCTGCATAAAATCGAATGAGATGCTCGGCTTGGATGTCGGCTACACCCTACGTCCGAGCCGAGCTCGTCGTTTCGCTCTTGAAGGGACATCAACCGACGGCCCGTCGTTCATCGGAGATCAGATTTTTCCACTCGGACAGCTACTTTGCTGCCGGTAGCCGTCCACGACCATCCAGAGGACAAGTACGTTTCGAGATTTCGATTTTCGAGTAATAAAAATCTTCGAAAATACTTTATATATTTCTGGCACTTCAGTGACACTGACCCCGATCAGATGCCAAAATTTGCATGAAATTTGTAAAAAATTGCATTCACGACCATATGTCGTTATAGTGAGTGCAGGAGCTATCCCATGACGAAGTTACAGGAATTGAAAAAGCATCTGCGGTCCGGCAAGGTCTACCGTCGGCAGGATCTCGCCCAATGGTCGTCGTCTGTTGATCGGCATTTGCAGCAAATGCTGGCAGAAGGATACCTGACCAAGCTATCAACCGGCGTCTATCACCGGCCGAAGCAAACCGCGTTCGGCAAAGCCCCCGCCGAGGATGATGCGCTCGTCGAGGCTTTTCTGAAGGATGACCGTTACCTCGTCACCTCGCCCAATGCCTATAACAGCTTGGGTGTTGGCGTGACACAGCTCTATAACAAAACCGTCGTCTATAACCATAAGCGCCACGGCAACTTCATGCTGGGCGGTCGCGAGTTCGAGTTCCGAAAAAAGCCGGCCTTCCCCAAAATCCTGACCAAAGAATTCCTACTGGTCGATCTGGTCAACAATCTCGACCAGCTGGCCGAGGACCGCGATCACGTGCTGGCCCGCGTGAAGGAACGTGCCCTGCAAGGCAATCCTACCGCTCTCACCCGTGCCGCCAAAGAATACGGTATGGTGCGCACGCGGAAATTCTTCAACACCCTCGCCGCGGATACGCATGCCAGCTGACTTCCTCCATAGGCACAAGGATTTTGCATCCCTGCTGCGCATCGTAGCGGACCAGATGAAGGTGCAGCCGGTGCTGGTCGAAAAAGACTACTGGATCATGCATTGCCTATACGGCCTGCAGCAGTTGGAGATGGCATTCGAGCTGAAGGGAGGCACCTCGCTCTCGAAAGGATACCGCATCATCAACCGCTTCTCGGAGGATATCGATATCCGTATCGAACCGCCCAAAGCGATGGAGGTAAAAACCGGCCCCAATCACGACAAGGTGGCACATCGTGAAAGCCGGAAGGCTTTTTATGACTGGCTAGCCGAGACGATCACGATCGAGGGTATCCAAAAGATCGAGCGCGATACCGAATTCGACAACGAGACGTACCGCAGTGGCGGCATCCGCCTCTACTACCGCGAGACGACCGGCACTAAAACGGATCTCAAGAATAGCGTGTTGCTCGAAGCCGGCTTCGACACGGTGGCTCCCAATATCGATAAGGATATCAGCTCCTGGGCCTATGATTACGCTGTATCGCGCGTCGAGCTGATCGATAATCGCGCACTGGCCGTTCCCTGCTACGAGCCCGGCTACACGCTGGTCGAGAAGCTCCAGACCATCTCCACTAAATATCGCAAGCAGCAGGAAACCGGCCAGTTCCCCGCCAATTTCCTCCGACATTATTACGACGTCTACTGCTTGCTAGACCAACCGGACGTGCAAGCTTTCCTCGGCTCGGACGCGTATGGTGCCCACAAGCAGAAACGCTTTCCGAAGGCCGACAATCAGGACATCGGCAGCAATCCCGCGTTCAGCCTATCCGATCCGGAGACGTTCGGAGTCTACGAGCGCGCTTACGAGCGGACGTCGGCCCTATATTATCATGGCCGGCCCACCCTGAAAGAGATCGTGGCCCGCATCACCTCCTACGTAGATCGTCTTTGACAAACACTGTTCCAGGTGGGCTGATCTTTAGTGGATCGCACTGCAAAACCAGTGAGTAGCAACTCACGTGCGTCTCCTCGCAATGCCGCCGACCGGTAAGTGATAATCCCGGACTCGCTCGTCGGTGGCGGCAATACCGCCCGAACGACGACACTACTAGCGATGAAACCGGCCCGCGCCCTCTGGCCTCGCCGTAACGTGGCATCGATGAGCTGCGGCAATCGGCAGATAAGAACTATGGGCGTCCGAATCGCGAAACAAGCTGGATATCTAATTTCCACATTGCGAGGTAAGCATAAACATGGAACATTTTGCAGGGAATATCGCCTCCAGCGTCCGGCTATTTTCTAGCCAGCCTCGCAGTTCAGGAAAGCGTCATCTCGATCATCGTGGGACGGAAGCCCGCAGCCCTGAACAGCGCCTGTCCCGCCGCGTTGCGATGGGCCGTCGACACAACACGTGTCACGGACGCAGACATGTGTCCTTCGACAGCGATACAGCAAAGAGCGGATTACGTCGCCTCAACGGCCGGAATTTCCTCGACAACCGATGCCATCTGATCAGGAGTGCGGTCCAGTACGCCGATCTTGTATACCTGCAGCTACTTAGAGTCTATTCAAGAAAGGGGATATCGCGCCAGCCGTCTTGTCATGAGCTTGATCATTGCGGTTTGGATGAAGGCGAGGCTTGTGTCCGATGAACGTTCGAAATCCTTTGCCATCCGACGGTTTATGCCGAGCCAGGCCAGCGTCCTCTCGACGACCCATCGCTTCGGCAGCACTTGGAAACCGGCCTGATTTCGTTTGACGATTTCCACCGGACGCGGGCTTGCCTTTTCGACTGTTGGACCTTGATAGCCGCCATCGCCGCAGATTTTCTCGATAAACGGAAAACGGTTTGCGATCCTGTCTAAAACAAGTGCTGCGCCATCACGATCCTGAATCCCGGCCGAATGGACCTCGGCTTTCAGAAGCATGCCCAGAGTATCGACCAGAATGTGCCGCTTGCGACCTTTGATCTTTTTTCCCGCGTCATAGCCGATATCAAGTCGGGCGTCAGGGCCAGTCTTCACTGACTGGCTATCGATTATAGCAAATGATGGCTGCTCTTCACGTCCCTCAAGCTGCCGCGTTCGGCAGTAGAGCGCGTCATGGATACGACGCCACGTCCCGTCCCGGCAGAACCGCCTGAAATAGTGATAGACCGTGCTCTTCGGCGGAAAATCATGCGGCAGCAATGACCACTGGCAACCCGACTGCAGCAGGTAGAAAATACCATCGACGACCGCTCGAAGAGACGTCTTGCGTCTGCGACCATGTCGGGGCTGCCCTGGCATGAAATGCTCGATCAGGTTCCACTCTCTGTCGGTCAGATCGCTTGCGTAGCGCATGCGGCTTCTGTCATGGTGACGCCGGGTGAAGGGTGTCCAGGCCATTTGATCTCTCCGTATTTGTCGCAAAATACAAAGAATCTGATTGCCGCCCTTCACTCAACCCCGCCCCATCAGGCCATTCTTGGACAGACACTTAGGCTGAAGTCCCTCTAAATAGCGCAAGTTTGCCCACGTTTCGCAAGAACTTGCATGGTCCGGCTTATCCAGTGAGCGTGGAAAGCTATCATCGTCCACCTAGTCATAGGACGTTTCTCAGATCAGATACTCGCTATTCGCACTTTCGTCCGGGTTGCCGTAACCGGTTCCTTCTTGAAGGCCGTTGACATAATGAACTTGCCCCGAGCATCCGTGAGCGAGCTGTTGCAAGATCTAGAGGCGCATCTATGCGGCTGCTGGCGCACCTCGTTAACATGAACGGCACAGTCGCAGGCTCACGGAGCCTTCCGAAAGGAAAGCTTCGGGCGAAGTCGGCTCTTTCCTTACTAACGAGATACTGATCCCGTCCCTTCTCGCGTTGGCGACGCGCAGGCCACGAAAACTTCATCGCTGCCTGTGCCCCAGCCGTCAAAGCACGCAATCTCCATACCCTCAAACAGGCAGTTCCCGTAGCACCTTATCCAGAGTGATAGGCAGGTCGCGCACTCGGATGCCGGTCGCGTTGTAAACGGCGTTAGCAACGGCCGCCCCGACCCCGGTAATGCCTATCTCGCCAATACCGCGCGCACCCATCGGCGCCCACGGATCGGGTGTGTTGGTGTAGAGGATGTCGATCTTTGGGACATCCATCTGCACCGGCACATGATATTCGGCAAGCGATGCATTGACCACTCGGCCGGTCCTTTCGTCGAAATTGGTTTCCTCGGTGAGCGCCAGGCCGATGCCCATGACAATGCCGCCCTTGAACTGGCTGGTTGCCGTCGTGGCGTTCAGTATCTGGCCGGCGTCGAAGGAACCGAGAAAACGCGACACGCGGATTTCGCCCGTCAGGGCGCTGACCCTGACCTCACAGAACTGGGCGCCGTAAGAGTGCATGGAGAAGGCCTCCATCTCCGCCGGCGGCGGTGCCTCGGCCTGGCAGACCAGTTCATCGCGGCCGGAGCGGCTGAGAATGGACTTGTAGCTCTCGAACAGGCCAGGATCGTCGCGATGACCGAGACCACCATCGCGTGGCTCGACATCGGTGAGCGATAGGCCGGCGAGAGGCGAGTCGTTGCCGGCGAGCTTGATCAACTCCTCGACAAAGACTTCCGTCGCCGCGATCACCGCACCGCCGATCGATGCGGTCTGAGTCGATCCACCGGCAATCACCCCGCGCGGCAGGCTGCTGTCGCCATATTCGAAGATGACGTCTTCCATCGGCACCCCGAGTCGGGCCGCGATATGCTGAGCCTGGGCCGTCGCCGTACCCATGCCCATGTCGTGCACCGCGGTCGAGACGGTTACGTGACCTTCCGACGTCAGCCTGATCTTTACCGCGCCACCGGGGAAGCGATGGTAGGGATAGGTCGCGGTGGCGCAGCCCATGCCGATCAGCCATTCGCCCTCGCGTTTCTGCCGCGGCGTCTGGCTGCGGTTCCGCCAGCCGAAACGCTCGGCGCCCTGTTCATAGGCTTCGATAAGGTAGCGTGACGAAAACGGCTTGCCGGTGGTCGGGTCCTTTTCCGGCTCGATCCGGCGACGCAATTCAATCGGGTCGAGGTCGAGTTTTTCCGCCAGCTCGTCGAGCGCACATTCGAGCGCAAAGGTCCCGACCGACTCACCAGGTGCGCGCATAAAAGTGTTGGCGAGCATGTCCATGTCGGCGACATCCTGCGCAAGCTTGAATGTCTTGGCCGCGTAGAGATGGCGAGCCGGGAAGGTGAACTGTTCCGGGCAGGAATTGTGCAATGTCATTGCCGCGGTGCCGGTATGGATGAGCGCATCGAGCGTGCCATCCGCCCGCGCACCGAGAGCCACACGCTGTTCCGTCACCGTGCGACCGCCAACGATCCGAAAGACGCCTTCCCGCGAGAGCATAATGCGCACCGGCCGCTTGGCGAGTTTCGAGGCCGCGATGGCGAGGATCTGGTGATCCCACAGACATTTGCCGCCGAAACCGCCACCGACATAGGGTGAGGTGACACGCACCTTGCCGGGTTCCAAGCCAAAAATATCGCCGAGTTGACCAGCGGTTAGATCAATCAACTGGCTGGCATCATGCAAGTGCAGCGCATCACCCTTCCAGGCCACCGTTGCCGCATGCAGTTCGATGGCATTGTGGTTGTGCCGCGGGGTCCGATAGGTCAGATCGACCTTGACCTCGGCATTTGCGAGCGCTTGTTCGGCATCGCCGATCTCCAGCACCGGCGGCTGACCAAGCAGCGTATCCAACTGCCGCGGCGTTTGTTTCGCCTCATCGAACGAAGTCACGGCAGGCAGGCTTGCGTAGCTCGCCTTGATCAGCGAGGCCGCATGATCCGCCTGCTCCTGCGTTTCGGCCAGAACGAGGGCTATGGGCTGGCCATTCCAGTGGATCTCGTCATTCTGCATCACCGGCAGGTCGCTGGCGCCGGCAGCCGTCGGAGAAGACATCATCAACGACGGCGCCTTCATGCGCGGCGCATTGTGATAGGTCATGACGAGAATGACGCCCGGCGCCGCTTCCGCGGCCGCGGTCTGGAGTTCGGTGATGCGACCGCGCGCAATGCTGCTGAAGGCTAGTGCCGCATAGCTTATGTTTTCATAGGCAAACTCGGCGGCAAAACGCGCCTTTCCCTGTACTTTCAAAGGACCATCGACCCGCGAGATAGGCTGCCCGAGAGCGCCATGTTTGCGCAGCATGGGATCGGGTGTAACGGCAGGCTGCCAGCGGCCGGGCCTATTGTTATCGGCTTCAGGTTGGACGCTCATACGTTGTCTCCCTTCAATTCGTCAAGCACGGCGACGATCGTGCGTTTCGCCAATTCGATCTTGAACCCATTTTCGCTGAGAGCGACGGCATCGGCGAGTTCGGCCTCGGCGGCGGCGCGGAAGCTTTCCGTGCCGGCTAGCTGTCCCTTCAGCGCGGCCTCCGCCTTGATGGCTCGCCATGGCTTGTGGGCAACGCCGCCGAGCGCGAGGCGAACATCACGCACCTTGCCCGCCTCGTCGATGTCGAGAGCGGCCGCGACAGATATGAGCGCGAAGGCGTAGCTGGCGCGGTCGCGAACCTTTCGGTAAGTCGAGCGGCGTGCAAAGCCGAGCGGCGGGATTTCGATCGCCGTGATCAGTTCATCAGTCTGCAATTCCGCCTCAATCTCGGGACGATCGCCCGGCAGCCGATGCAGTTCGGCCAGCGGCATGCTGCGGCCACCGGCCGCTCCCTGCAGATGAACCACCGCATCAAGCGCGACGAGAGCGACGCACATGTCGGAGGGATGAGTGGCGACACAGCTATCGGATGCACCGAGAATAGCGTGGTAGCGATTGAAGCCTTCAAGCGCGTCGCATCCTGCCTGTGGCAGGCGTTTGTTACAGCGCGCCGCGTTGTCGTAAAAATACCGACAGCGGGTGCGTTGCATAATATTGCCGCCAACCGTCGCGACGTTGCGGATCTGCGCGCTTGCACCCGCCAGGATGGAGCGCGAAAGCAACGGGAAATCGGACCGAACCGCCAAATGCGCGGCGAGCGATGTGTTTTTCGCTGCGGCGCCGATCAGGAGGCTGCCGTCGGCACGCTGTTCGATATCGCCGGGAAGGTGTGTGACATCGACGAGCATCCCTGGCCGCTCGACCGTTTCGCGCATGAGATCAACGAGGTTCGTGCCGCCGCCCAGATATTTCGCGGCCGGACCGGCCTTCTTCAAAGCGATCGCGGAAACGGCGTCCGACGCCTGCTGATAGGAAAAGATATTCATGCCCGCACCCTTTCCTCGGTCGGAGCAGCCGTCTGGTGGGCCAACGCTTCTGAGATTGCTTCGACAATGCCGTTGTAGGCTCCGCATCGACACAGATTGCCGCTCATGCGCTCGCGGATTTCACGATCGTCGATCGGAGTATCAGCTACGGTGAGATCGCTGGTTACAGCGCTCGGAATATTCCGTTCGATCTCGCCCGCCATCCCGATGGCGGAACAGAGCTGGCCCGGTGTGCAATAGCCGCATTGAAAGCCATCATGTTCGATAAAGGCTTGCTGCATCGGGTGGAGATTGCCATTGACCGCAAGCCCTTCAACCGTGGTGATGCCGCGTCCCTGATACTGCACCGCCAGTGCAAGACAGGAATTGATGCGCTCGCCATCCACCAGCACGGTGCAGGCGCCGCATGCTCCTTGATCGCAACCCTTCTTGGTTCCCATCAAACCCAGATAATTGCGCATGAGATCGAGCAATGAGGTGCGGATGTCCGCCTCCACCTCGATATCCTCTCCATTGATGATAAAATGCATGAGACATCTCCTTTGACTGAAGAGCATTGGGGCTTGAAAAGCATTGGCGATGTTGAGCCGCAGAAACGAATCCGGATGAAGTTCGCTCAAGTCCCCATCAATACGGTTTGGCGACAAGCGGCGATATCCGCGACCACCGAAAGCGCCAGCGAATGGGCGTCACGGGCACGGCCGAACAGGCCAATCGGCGCCTTGATCCGGTCGATCGCCTCCTGCGAATGTCCCTGTTCTCGAAGCCGCTCCATCCTCTTCTCGTGTGTTCGGCTGCTGCCCAAGGCGCCCAAATAGAACGGCTGGCCACGCAGGGCGGCTTCGAGGATCGGCATTTCAAGGTCCAGATCGTGCTGTAGAAGCGCAACGGCCGTGTCCGCGTCGATCAGCGTGTCGTCAGGTCGCTCGCCGGCGGCCGCATCATATTGAAGGACATCGTAACCTGCCGCCCGCGCTACCTTCGAGGCGATTTCGACCTCCAGCGTGCGGCCTGAAAGGAGGACTCGAACAGCCGGACGGTAAAATGTCAGGAACGCCTCACCATCCCAACCGGTGTCGGCTTTTCCGAAAACGAAGGAAAGCGATTGGTTGCTCGGACTATAAGCCAAGCCAACATCGCGCCGGCAGCCCAGCCCTTCGATCACATTTCGGATCGGTCGAATGTCTCGCACAACGTGAACGGCAACGGTAATCCCGCCTCCACACGGCAAGACAATATCGAAGAACGGGGAACCCTCGCCCAGCATGACGAACCGATCACATCCTTTGGATATCGCCTGCAAGGCTTCGGCAGCAACTGCCGCCTCGGTACAGCCGCCGGAGACGTAACCGCCGTACAAGCCGTCATCGGCCACCGCCATATGAGCGCCCAAAGCACGTGACGAACCGCCGCGAATTTCGACGAGCGTGCAGAACGCAACTTGTCGGCCGGCGAGCGTTGCCTTCACAGCAAAATCGAGAACCTCGACCGTAGAATCCGTCGAGAACGCTTTGGCCGGCGCGGGCGATATCTTCTCGCCGAAAGGTCGGTCGAATTGTGGCTGTCGATCGTTTAGCCTCTCAGGGAACGCCTTTCGACTTTCTGGGTTACGATCCCATCGGTGTGTCGATATCATAATCAAACGCTCCCACCGATCGCGGCGTGCGTAGCCTCAAACATCAAGAAGACCTGGAATTCGCGAACATTACAGGTTGACTTCGCGACCCGTGCCACCAGTTTGGACATGACATCCATCCCAATCCTCACTAGAAATTGGATGGCACCCCGACACAAACGGAGGAGCCTCCGTTTATAGGTAGTGGCTGACGAAGTTTCGTCAAGCCCTGTCGTGGGGTGGGAAATTGTTACCGAAAGAGGATGCATCGCAAGCGCAGGAACAGCCGCGGTTACGTGCTGACGCGCAGCGCAATCGCGCCAAACTGGTCGAGGTCGCGTCGAAAGCCTTTGCTGAACGCGGCACGGATGTTTCGCTTGAAGAGATTGCCCGGCAGGCGGGTGTCGGCATTGGTACGCTTTATCGACACTTTCCAACCCGCGAACATCTCGTCGAGATAGTCTATCGGCGCGAACTCGAATTGCTCGCTAGCGCCGCGGTCGAACTCTTGGCCGAAAAGGCACCCGATATCGCGCTCGATGAGTGGATGCACCGTTTCGTCAGCTACATGGCGGCAAAGCGCGGTATGGCCAGCAGCCTGAAGCTGCTGTTCACCTCAAACGCCGCTCTCTTTACGGAGGGAACGACGCGCGTGACAGCCGCCTTCGACAAGCTTCTTCGTGCGGCGATAGAGGCGGGCACGGTCAAGGACGATCTCGAGGCAAGCGACGTTCTCTACACGCTGTTCGGCATTTACTCGATCCCGGACACGCCCGACTGGCGCGAACGGGCACACAGGATCGTTCGCCTGATCATGGACGGGTTGCGAAAACATACTCCACGCAGTACCTAGCCGATGGGCCGCCTGGCGCTCCTTGATTGTCGTCGTCGCACGGACCGCCATTTGCTTTTGGCCTCGCTGCTCTACCTCCATCGACAGAGACAGTGGAGGAAGTGCCCGTGCGCAAGCCGATTATTCTATTTGCATTTGTCGTATTTACCCTACCCGCAACGGCAAGGGCGCAATCAAGCGAGCTCGAGGATACCTGTAAATCCGTTGCCAAGAGCTTTTTCATGACCGATCAGCTTGCCATCGGCACGGTCCAGTCCTTTCCCGAGTTGAAACCGCCTGGTGTCCGAATGTCCTACTCGACGCGCCAGGGTACGGCGCCGGCCGAGATGACCGATATTTTCGAATGCGAATTCGACAAGGCGGACAAACCGCACAACCTGGCGCGCTTCTGCGTATCCAGCACCTGCTATTCACCGACCGTCGACGACGGGGATCGCAAGCGCCGCTTCGAAGAGATGCGTGTCCTTCTCAGCCGCGCTGAAAAATAGGATCGCGCCGTGCTTGACCTGATGCCGATCACCCCCGGCTGGCCGGAGATCGCCCTTCGTATCGGGGCGACCCTGCTGGCCGGCATCTTGATTGGTGCGAACAGGGAACAAGGCGGTCACGCCGCCGGGCTGCGCACAACCACACTTGTCGGGCTCGCGGCCTGCATCCCGATGATCCAGGCTAACATGCTGTTGGCCACGAGCCAGGGCGTCAACGGCTCGATGGATATCCTGCGCTTTCCGCTCGGAATATTGACGGGCGTCGGTTTTATCGGCGGCGGCGCAATTCTGCGTCGCGGCGATATCGCGACCGGGGTGACGACCGCTGCAACGCTCTGGGTGATAACAGCGATCGGCCTCTGTTTCGGCGGCGGACAGATTGTCATAGGCGCGGCCGCCACGGTTCTCACCCTTCTCATTCTCGCGCCGCTGAGACACATTCAGCAATGGATGTCGTGCGAAGAGAAGAGCTCGGTGACCATCAAGGTGCCTAAGGGCTCACCCATACCTGACATCAGGGCCGCCCTCCCATCAGGTTCCACCGCCTGCTTCACCACTCTGCGGGAGATCGATGACGGCGACGCTCTGATGTTCGAAATCCGCTGGACATCCGGCCGTTCAGGTCGCGATGCGACCGCGATCGCCGATGGGTTGAGGGAGCGATTTTCGGTGATCGGGTTTGAGAATCGCTCGACTATCAACTGACTGACAGATCGAGCCTTCGGCATGCCCGCGAGGCAGTTAAAGAGGCAGTCATCGCCGCGGCGATCGAAGCGAAAGTGCTTGCCTGACGCTATTGCCTTGCCATGGCGCCATTCGAAACTCGCTAAATTCGCGATCGAGAATGTACCTTTCATGACCATCGCTGGCAAACCGTAGCTACTCGCACCAGTTATTCGCTGAACCACCCTTGGGTTGAGTGGCCGCTTACCGGCCTAACGAACTCGAAAGGTGCACAACACGATGAATTCTACGCAATTGAAGGTTGAACCCGGCATCTGGACGTGGTGCCCGGAAAGGAATGTTCTTTAAGCGGATACTGCCTTGGCCGACCTCATTGGTCTCGATGCCGATGAGACGCTGGTCGGGCTGCCCGTTACCTATGAACAGGCTGCCGAGCACTTCCATCGCGCGGCGGGGACCGTCAAAAGCCGCGTCAACCGCGCACGCCAGCGCATCGCCGACAAGTGCGGAGAGCTGGTTGCCTGGCCAATCGGGGCGCAGGCAAAGTCAAGGAGGTTACAGGCATGACTTTTTTGGGAGGCTGCCTCTGTGGCGCGGTACGATACCAGGCTGATGGCGAACCCTTTCGTATAGGAATTTGTCATTGCGCGGACTGCCGCAAGGAAAGCGGATCTTCATTCACCTCCTTCGCCCATTGGCGTCGCGATCCGTTCACCTATTCCGGTGAGATATCGACATTTGCAGGTCGGAGCTTTTGCCCGCGCTGCGGAGGACGCCTTTTTTGCCTAAACGATGATGACGTCGAGATTCGTTTTGGATCGCTGGACAACGTCCCAAGCGAACTGACTCCCGAAATGGAAGTCTGGACGAAACGGCGAGAGAATTGGTTGCCGGCTATTCCTGGGACGGAACGAAATGAAGAGGATCCTCCCCTAAAACTTTGACCGTAGAGCCGGCAGCAGGCTCCCTGCCGCGGCGATGTGATGGCGAGCAGAGCTACCGCGAAGCGTTTGGCGTCGTTACCTGTGTTGGTATGCCGCCATGACCTAGGGGTTGGGGGCGCGATCATTCGCCTGCGGGGGGCGGCCACTACCATCGGCCGCGTTGTTGTCGAAGGCGCCGGGTCCCGATGGCTGAGAATTGATCGGATCCTGCTTGGTTGACGCCGTCGGGTTGGTCTCGGTGTCCTGACGCTCACCCCACATTTCGACGCCACCCCACGCAAGCAGCGCCAGAATGAGACTGCAGACCAGCACCATCAAGACTGGCCGGCCGTAGCTGCCCTGTCTGGCTTCAGTCGCGGTTTCGGTCACCTTTTCGCTCTGTCTGCTTTCAAATTGGGTCATTGCTGATCTCCTCGTTGCTCACAAACACAACGTCGGTCCGCGCAAAAGGTTTGCTGCGTATCGGAACAATCGGGTCTCGTGGACGATATCCCGCACACGAAAACGGGAGATCAGCCATGTCCGCGATGACTTTCGAAGACCTCGCATCCAAGATCAGGAAGATCGACTTCTGCATGCTATCGACCCAGAGCGGGTCGGGTAAGATTTCCAGCCGCCCGATGAGCAACAATGGCGACGTCGAATACGACGGCGATTCCTGGTTCTTCTCTTATGAGGACACTCGCAAGATCAGCGAGATCAACGGCATCGATGATGTCTCTCTCACCTTCACGGAGCCTCCGAACCTTCTGGGCAAACCGGGCATCTTCATTGCGATCCAAGGGATGGCGTCGATCGTCAAGGATAAGGCATCCTTCGAAGCTCACTGGGTTTCGGGCCTCGACCGCTGGTTCCCTGAGGGCACCCAAACGCCCGGCCTCGTTCTGATAAAGGTGTCGGCATCGTCCGTGTATTATTGGGACGGTGAGCAGAACGGGCAGGTCGACATACCGCGCGGGTGAGCCAACCAGATACAGTTCCCAAGAGCCAAAGCGGGTCAAATTCCAGCAGTACACGGAACATTGGCGCACCATGCGAGTTGCCCGGATATCAATGGATGGAGGAAACCATGGCCAACATTTATAACGAAAACACAAGCGACGCCTCGCACGGCATCGCGAAAAGCACCCTCACCGCATTCTTTGACACCCGATCCGAAGCAGAAAGTGCTGTCGAGCGTCTCAGCGACGCAGGCGTCGCCAATGCCCGCCTCATGGCGGGCTATGAAGCTGATGCCGAGAAAACCAATGTCGCGGCAGACGATCGCGGCGGCTTCTTCGATGCGCTGAAGGACTGGTTCTTTCCTGACGAGGACCGCTCCATCTACGCGGAAGGCCTTCGCCGGGGTGGCTTCCTGGTATCGGCCTCGGTAGACGATGCGACATACGAAACAGCCCATGACATTCTGGACGAGCACGGCGCCATCGACATGGACGAGCGCGCTGACCTATGGAGAGAAGAAGGCTGGACAGCGAGGCAAGTCACGCCGGCCCCGAGCTTTACCGGCGAGCCAGGTCTCAATGAGGCAGGGGCAGCCACGCAAGCGGAAGGCGTAAACCAATACGCGCGCAGCACCCATGAAACCTCACCCCGCGTTCGCGCCTACGAACTGGATCAGGAGCTGCCCGACGACATTCGCGACGACGTTTTGCCTACGGGCCATCAACGCGACGTCGCTGAGGGTGAGAAGTCTCCCGAAGAGCGTGAAATGGGTGGGCTCCGGTTGGACCAGCCCATTCCTCGGGTCTGATCGAGGGAGTGGATCATGGACAAGGACAAGGACAAGAAGGCGCAACGCGAGATCGAGGAAACGGGCAGAAAGCCCGCGCAACCTCAGGATCACCCGGCCGCCGGTCCGCATGCACAAGATCATCTCACCGACGAGACGAAGACCCCAGGGACAGGTTCGTTGCCCGAAAAGAACGACGCCAGCGTCTCGCCGGGAAGTGGTTGAAAACTGATGCAGTGTCTGCGGGTCCCTGCCGGCGATCATAGGCGCGACACTTTGGCGTTTTGTGGAAACACGGTGTGCCCGGCCCAGGTGGCCGGACACACCAACTATTATGTCACGAGTGTAGCTCAATTAAAGCGAGTAACCGTCGACCCCCGTCGACCTTTACGCGTGACACCAGCGAGCATTTTCGTCCCTGCGACCTTGTCGTCCGAATTGTTCTGACAATTTGATAGTGCGTGCGTCAGAGCCGTGGCGCGTATCGACAGGCGGAGTTGATCGAACGAATGCAAAAAGCACAGATGTCCAACCGGATTCTGCGATCCTTGAGCGACCAGGATTTTAAGCTTCTGGCACCATATCTGGAAGAAGTTGAAATGCCTTCCCGATTTCCCATCGCTCGCCCTGACACCTTGCTGGAGTACGTCTACTTTCCAGATAGCGGTATCGGCGCCGTAATCAGCGTGCTCCCCGACGGGAAGAAGGCGGAGGCCGGCATGTTTGGCAGCGAGGGGTTTGTGCCGACATCGACGGTCATTGGCGACACGGTGGTGCCATACCTCATAGAAATGCAGGTTGCTGGCCGCGGATATCGTATCTCTGTGGACAGAATGCGCGAGGCGACTGAACGAAGCGCCACGCTTCAGATTCCCTTTATCAAGTTCATGCACGTTTTCGCCGTGCAGGTCTCTTACACCGCGCTCGCAAACGCCAAATTTCGCGTCGAGAAGCGGTTGGCCCGCTGGATCCTCATGTGTCACGACCGGGTGAAAGCGGACGTCCTTGAGATCACGCACGAATACATCGCCTTCCTCCTCGGTATCCGTCGACCGAGTGTGACGACAGCGCTTCACATTCTCGAAGGCCACAGACTTATTCGTTCGAACCGCGGAACGATCGTCGTCGTCAACCGCGGGGGTCTGGAGCGATTTGCGGCCGGTTGTTATGGGCTGCCTGAACGCGAGTTCGAGCGCTTGCTTGGCGCTGGCTCGAAGGATGAGCTTTAGAACCTCTCATAAGCGGCTGATGCCGTTCACTTTCCATGGAACCGCTGACCACCAGCATTCGTTTTGTCCGCTTATGGAGGACAGAATGCTTTTCTTTTTCAATGTTCGCTCAGACGAAAGTTTCGATGCCGACGACGAAGGGATCGACCTTCCATCGCTCGAAGCAGCGAGGCGGGAAGCAACGAAATCCGCGCGCGAGATGGTCGCCGAACTTATTTTGTATGATCAGCGTATCGACGGAATGCAATTTGAGATTACCGACGAAAAGGGAAACGTTCTCAGTACAGTTCCATTCCGAGACGTCATCAAATTTGACTAGGTCCCTTGCTGACCGACCGCTTCGTCATGCTTGATCAACGACATCGCCGTCGTTTTGAGGCCGAGCGGCCTCGCGCGCGGCCCGAAGGCGCTCTGTCTTCAGGCGCCGCGCTTCCGCCTCGGCCTTGGTTGCAGCCAGTGCGTTCTGCGACGTTGCTTCACGTCGTCTCTGCCGCTCCTCAGCGCTGATAGACTCGCGCCGGCGAAGCTGTGGGCTCTCTGCTTTTTGCATGCGGTTTAGAGTATAGCGTGAAGAGCGGAAGGCAATCGATCGTCTTCCAGCGTACGGAACGCCTCAATACGCGCCTCTCTTTTACCACCGCCGAACGAAAGGTTTCCATGCGGAACTGTTGCCACCCGCATGACCGGTCTGATCTGCCGCGCTAGAATCGTCCAATGAGGCGCCGATACTCTTCCTCAGGCCTGCCGTAGGAATCGCCGGCAAACTCCTCCAACCCACGCCTGTCGCGAATGGTGATGAGACCTCGTTCGGAGCGGATGAATTTCTCTCCCTCAAGGACGTGCAAAGCAGTCGTGACACTCGGTCGCCTGACACCGAGCATCAGGGAAATGAAATCATGGGTGAGCGCTATCTCGTCACCATCGACGCGGTCATGCGACATGAGAAGCCATCGGGCCAGTCGTATGTCGATCTGATAGTTGACGTTCGACAGCACCGTGTAAGAGATCTGCGATGCAAAAGTCTGGATGAACCTCGCAAGGAGGTTTGCGAAGTTGGGATAGGACGAGATTGCCTCGAGCGTTGCGCCCAACGTCATCCTGTAGCCCCAACCGGCGACCTGCATCAGCACCTCGTGGACACTCACAGTCCCGCCGACGCCCGCTGATGTCGGGGAAAATCCCTCGCGACCAAACATCCCGGCCTCCGCCTGGTTTCCATCCGACGACACGGTGATGACTGAACCGATACCGCTACACAGAAAATAGACGTGGTCGATGGGCCCGTTCGCGTTGACGATAACGTGACCCTGTCGAAGGTCGATCATTTCCAGACTGCCGAGGATAGCCTGAAATTCCGCATCAGGCAGACGAGCCAGTAGCCGGTTGTGCATGGTTGATTGGTCAGAGGCGAACATGAGACTTCAATTGTATCGGATGAGGCATGCGGAGCATTCCTCACACGCTGAAAAATGTCGGCTGTATAACATCCTGCCGTTCTTCATGTTCTTGGGTACGCTGGCAGACATTTCTACATCAGATGCATTGCGGGATGGCGTGGGTACCTTGTCCTTAGACAGACTTTGTCCCTCTCGCGGGAACTACTAACTTTTCTCCAAGTTGGGTCCAGGTAAGCAATCAAATGGAGGAAATCCCGATGCTCACGAAAATTCTCGCGGTCTCATTCCTGTCGATTGGCTTGGCGACATCCGCCATGGCCCAGTCATCCGGAGGATCGGGAAGTGGCGGTACCAGCTCTGGAGGCTCTGGCGCCTCAAGCGGCACCGGCACCGGCGCAACAAGCGGCACGGACGGTGCCGGCTCGAACAGTGGCAACGGCGGCAACGGTCAGAACACTGGCAATGGAATGAACAACGACACCAACATGAATGGCCAGAATTCCGGCGCATCCGGGGGCGACGCCAATGACTGCGCAAGACGCGGTGCTGGCGGAACGACCAATCCATCGAGCAACAACAATGCAACCGGCACCGACCCGGCAAATACCTGCAAGTAGTTGAGGCGGGTCGCCCGGCTGGTGACACGGCTACCAGGGCCCGCAGAAGTGGGCCCTGTGGTGTCCGATTATGCGCCTCAAGCAGCTAAGCTTGCTCGACCCCATGGGCAGGGTTGACCATCTCATTGATCTTCGATGCAAGCACTTCAACAGCGAAGGGCTTACCGATCATCGCCATGTTGGTCCCAAGGAAGCTTGCCTTGGTGGCGGCGTTTTCCGCATATCCTGTGACGAAGAGAACCGGCAGATCCGGCCTATGCTGACGCGCAACGTCGGCAAGCTGCCTGCCGTTCATCCCTGGCAGGCCGACATCCGACACCATAAGATCGATCCTCCCAGTTGCGGTCAGCGTACGAAGCGCGGCATCGGCGTCCTCGGCCTCAAGAACACGATAAGAGAGGTCCATGAGCACCTCGCAAATCAAAAGGCGGACAGCGTCGTCATCTTCGACGACGAGCACGGTCTGGCCGCTCCCCTCCGAAGGGCTTTCGGCATCACCTTGCTCTTCTTGCGTCTCAGCGCCCAATGCGGCCGGCAGATAAAGCTTGATCGACGTGCCTTGTCCGGGGGAACTGTCAATGCGAACCTGACCGCCCGACTGCTGCGTGAAGCCGTAAATCATTGACAAGCCCAAACCGGTGCCCTGCCCGATCGGCTTTGTCGTGAAAAAAGGATCGAATACCTTCTCCAGGATTTCCGGGGGCATCCCCACGCCGGTATCTTCTACGGCGATCATCACGTAGTTCCCCGCGTCAAGCCCACCGGCTTCCGATGCCGCGACCCGGCATTGCTCCGCGGTGATCGTAAGACGCCCGCCATCAGGCATGGCGTCGCGCGCGTTGATCGCAAGGTTCAGCAGAGCGCTTTCAAGCTGATTGGCGTCCGCCATGGCATATCCCACGTCAGCCGTGACTTTCAGCTCTATTGCGATGGTTTCAGGAAGGGTTCGTTCCAGGAGTTCCTTCGTAGCGAGGAGCTGAGCTGCCACGTCAAGCGACGTTGCGTCGAGGGTCTGCCGGCGCGAGAAGGCAAGAAGTCTGGCAATGAGCGCGGCGGCCCTGTGTGCCGACTCCGTGGCGGCATCCATGAAGCGCCCAACTTCCTCAACGCGACCGGAAGCGATGCGGCGCTTGGCGAGATTGATACCGCCGATAATACCGGTCAACATGTTGTTGAAGTCGTGAGCAATCCCTCCAGTCAACTGGCCGATTGCCTCCATCTTCTGCGCTTGACGAAGCGCTTCCTCGGCCCGGCTGCGCGCGGCCATTTCCTCTTCAAGTTCCGCGGTGCGCTGCACGACACGCGCCTCGAGATTTCGGTTGAGATCATCGAGCGCCTCGCGCTCGAGACGCAATGCAGCCTCCGACCTAGCCAGTGCTTCCTGCGTCCGCTTGCGTTCACTGATGTCGATGGCCGTGCCGACGAACCGAACGGCCTTGCCGTCAACGAAAATTGTACCGCCTTTCGCCGCGATCCAGCGTTCGACACCGTCTTCTATTCCGATGGTCCGGTAGTCGATCTCATACTCTCCGGAACCGCCGGGCCGCAGCGCATCCTTGACGGCTTGGTCTGACCTCTCGCGGTCATCAGGGTGTAGTCCGGCCAAGAACCCCGCTTCGTAGGAAACCTGCCGATCGGAGAGAATTCCGAACATCGCTCGGCAGCGTTTGTCCCATCTCAGCTCACCGGTGATGAGGTCGAAATCCCATGTTCCGACACCAGCGGCGCTGGTTGCAAGACGCAGCCGCGTTTCGCTCTCGTCTAGTTCCGCCAGGCGGTCACGCATCTGGAACTGCTTGGAGCGCAGCCGCATTGCGGACGCGACGGCGCTGAAAAGCGAGGCTCTACCGAGCGGCCGCTCCAGAACCACGCTATTGCTTGCGAGATCAAACAGCGCCAACTGAGACAGACGCCCGTTCGGCGCTCGGCTGGTGCGAGGTGCCGCCAGAAGCACGAAAGGAACGTCAGACCACGAAGGCTGCGCGTCCAGCGCCGACTTGAGCTTATCGACATCCTTGACGAGGGCTTCTTCCGTGAGGAGGATTGCGCCAATACTCTCGTCGATCGCTTCGGCCACCTCGGCGATATCGAGACAGACGACAACGTCGTAGTTTTCTTGGCGTAGAAGCGTCGCGACGCTGTCGGCATCGCGCCCGAACGGAGCGCTGACGAGAATTCGGCGACCTTCTCGCAGTCGTTCAGCCATCACGTTCGCGATCTTCCATCAGCGGACCCCGCGCGCCCATGTATTCGGGTGTCCCGGTCAGAATTCCCCTGAATTGCGAAAGCGGCGCGCCAATCCTGATGCCGCCACTGTCAATGCGCAGTTCGCGAATGGTATCCTCATGCATGCCGCTGCGGTTCTTCAACACGGATATTGCCTTTCTGACACGGCCTTCCGCCTCGAAGAAACGAAGCAACACCACGGTATCAGCGACATAGGATACATTCAGGTTGGTCGACATGCTTCCAACGAGACCGTTCTGCGGGTTGATCAGGAAAGTAACGACGCCTTTCTGGCTGAGATAGGAAAGCAGTTCGTGCATCTGCAAGATCAGATGCTGCTCTTGCGGCATGGCGGCCAAGTAGCCGTTCAGGCTGTCGATCACCACCACCCGCGCGCCTCTCGCCTCCACCTCACCGCGGACGCGGGCCGCGAATTCGCCGGGGGAAATTTCCGCCGGGTCGATCTGCTCGACCACAAGCAGGCCACTATCGATATGGGGTTGCAGGTCGAGGCTGAACGCCTTGGCACGGGCAAGCAGCGTTCCGATCCGTTCGTCGAATTCATAAACAATAGAAGGCTCGCCGCGCTCACAGGCTGCGAAGAGATATTGCAGGGCGATCGTGGTCTTGCCGCAGCCGGCCGGCCCCGTCAGAAGTGTGCTGGTCCCCCGTCGCGGACCACCGCCCAAAAGACGGTCCAGCTCGACCACGCCGCTCGCCGTCACTTCTCCGGAAAAATCCGCGTGATGGGCGGCGGCGATGAGGCGCGGATAGATTTCGAGCCCACCTTTCCTAATGGTGAAGTCGTGGTATCCGGCGGTGAAATCGACGCCACGCAGCTTCTGCACCTGCATGCGGCGGCGGGCGGCGCCAAAATCCAGCGTCAGCCGTTCAAGGGTGATGACACCATGACAGAGACTATGGAGGTGGGCATCCCGCTCCTCGGCGTTGCCGGTCATGTCGTCAATCAGAAGGACCGTCGTGTCGCGTCCCGAGAAGAACTGCTTCAATGCAAGAACTTGCCGGCGATAACGCAACGGGTCCTGGGCCAACAGGCGCATCTCTGAAAGGCTATCGAACACAACCCGCTTCGGTTTGACCCGCTCAACCTCATCCTGGATTAGCCGGATCGTCTCGGTGAGTTCCATCTCCCATGGATGCAGAATGGACTGTTCTCGTCCTTCGCGAAAGACGTCGGACGCGGAGTTGAATTCGAAAACGTCGAACTCCTTGATGTCCCACCCATGCGAGTTTGCAACGGCGGACAACTCCTCTTCCGTCTCAGAAAGCGTGATATAGAGCGCCCGCTCACCCTGACGGACGCCTTCTCGCAAGAATTGCAGCGCCAGCGTGGTCTTCCCCGAACCTGGCGTTCCTTCTACGAGGTAGAGGCGCCGCGACGGCAGTCCACCCTTCAAGATGAAATCAAGGCCTTTGTTTCCGGAAGAAAGAGTTGCTGGCAAGGTGTGTTCCTGGAAGTTCGTCGTCAAGGGTGTTTGGGAAATATGGAGGAATCGGCGGAAGGCAAGGATAGCCGCATACACGTCGCGCCAGGCTTAAGCTGACGAGGATTTAGAGAATCGCTGGCCGCGCGTATGCTCCACGAGTATAACGAGCCGCAGTCGTCAGCCGACTTTTGTACGGTGGCGCACAGATGAACATTTGCAGTTGGAAGGCCCGCAAAGCAGCGGCTCCTAAAGTCACCCGACGAAAATAAATGTCAGTTGACACCCGGCTTGGCCGCTTCCACCGCAGCCAAAAACTTGATTTGAGCGACATCGCCGTCGATGAGGCCTGCTACCGCGGCACGGCACGCGTTTCGAGCCTCGATAAATAACGCGCTGGTGCGCTCCGGCCAGCCATCCGTCAGATGGATCATGGCTTCGAAAGGGCCTGCTACAGTCTCCGGCATACCCCATTCACGATGATAACTGGATTTCCCCACTTGGTGATCGGCATGTTTCCTGCGGATGCAAGAAACATCGCTCCCCTCGGGGGGGGGCCAGCACGCGCTGGTTCGGTCACCACCGTACAAACGTTACCCGGCATTAGTCAGGCTAAGCTTCGCTTGTGACCGACTACGTCCCGAATGTGGATTGCACAGGCGGGCCGGGCGAGGATCAAAAATAGGCCATGAAAAGGCCCGGCATTGAACCGAGCCAGCCTTCTCAATCGCGATGCTCGGGCATCGCCTTTAGCTGATCCTTCGTCCAGCTTGTCACCGCGTGAACATCGCCATCTTCGTCGCGCATCCAGTCGAGGTCCGAAAACGGCACGGCTACGGGCTTCGCACCGATCCCGAGAAAACCCCCGACATCGATAACGACCGAGTTCGTTCCGTGGATGTGATCCACGGAACCGACCTTGTGGTCGTCAGCGCCATAGACGGTCGCTCCTTGAAGATTGTCCGCTGTCAACTCGGCAGCGGAAAGGCGCACGTGATTTGTGTGATCCATCAGCATTCTCCTTATCTACAAACCCTAACGTCGCCACCGCGGCTTTGTTCCTCGTGCTACCGCAGGCCCGGTGGCTTTGAGGCGAAATCGCAGCTTGGACAGGTCGGATGCTCGCCTAGCGTTTCCTTGCCCGCAGCGAGAAACCGGAAAAACCGCTGCGTTCACCATCCCTGTCGCGTCCGGTTGACACAAGCGCGATCTCCAAATGCAAACCTGGAGTTCGGAGACAGGTTCCATCACGACCAAAGTCGCCGACGGGGAAATGACCACCGTGGGAACTGTTGCCGCTCGCGAAGGTTTGCCTCCTGAACAGCCAAAGGAGGCGACCATGAGCGATGACCGCAGACCAGCACCCCCTTACCCCGAACAGCGCCAGCAGCCGCCCGGCAGCACCTCACGGATGCAGCCCGTTCCCGACCACGGTGAGCGTTCCTACCGCGGTAACGGAAGGCTCGATGGAAAGGTCGCCCTAATCACGGGGGCGGATTCGGGTATCGGCAAGGCAGTGGCGATCGCGTTTGCCCGTGAGGGCGCCGATATCGTGATTTCCTTCCTTGACGAGACCGAGGACGCCGAGGATACGGCAAAGTGGGTACGCGAAGCAGGTCGGCGGGCGGTCGTCGTCCCAGGCGATATCACGTCTGAAGATCACTGCAAGGATCTCGTCCAGCACACCGTGCGAGAACTTGGCGCCATCGACGTCCTTGTGAACAACGCCGCGTTTCAGCGGACCTATGCCGATATTGCAGACATCACCGACGAAGAATGGGATCGGACGTTCCGCACCAATATCTACGCGCCATTCTTCCTGTCGAAGGCCGCGATCCCTTATATGCGCTCAGGCAGTTCGATCATAAACACGACCTCAATCCAGTCTCGACAACCGTCGGCACACCTGCTTGCCTACGCGTCGACCAAGGGCGCCGTTTCAAATTTCACCGCCGGGCTAGCGGAAATGGTCGCCGAGAAAGGCATTCGGGTCAACGCCGTGGCGCCAGGGCCAATCTGGACGCCGCTCATCCCATCCACGATGCCACCGGAGAAGACCACCAGGTTCGGCGAGCAAACGCTGATCGGCCGCGCAGGTCAGCCGGCGGAATTGGCGGGCGCCTATGTGCTCCTGGCATCTGAGCTAGGGAGCTACATGACCGGCGCGGTCATTCCAGTGACCGGCGGCGAGATCATGATCTAGCATCAAGGGCACTTTGAGAATGACCAGCCAAGATGTGACCGGTCATTCCTCCCAGCCGAACACGCTGCGGCCACCGAAGCTCGCGCTATCTCGGAATTCGCCCGCGAGGATCTCCTTGAGATCAGGCCCCGTGACATAACGCTCAAGCTGCCGCGCCTGGATATCCAGGCGTTGCAGGGCTGCAAGTTCCTCCTCGCGCCCAAGTCGCCCCTTCGCAACGGCTGATCTCATGACGCTGATGGTTTCGTCATAGACCTTCAGCGGCACCGGAAACGGGTGTCGGTCCTTACCGCCATGGGCGATCGAGAATCGCGCCGGATCGGAAAACCGACAGGGAGCGCCGTGGACCACTTCCGCCACCATCGCAAGCGCCCGGACCGTTCGCGCTCCCACGCCTGGGACCATCAGCAGCTCCTGGAAGTCGACCGGACCGCGATCCACCGCTGCCGCCAGGCTGCCATGCAGCCGCTTCATGTTCACATCCGTCTCGCGGACATCGTGATGAGCGGGCATGACGAGGTGTGGCAGCGACATTTGTGCCGGTTCCGGCGCAGGTACTGCCTCGACTTTGCGGGCGAGCGCGGACGCTTCCCGAACAATTCTATCCGGTCCGAGCGAAGCGAGGATATCCAGTTGTCCGACGCGAGAACGCTCCGCGCGCTTGTCGGCGAGATTGATGATATCGCCCTGCGTTCGCCCCTCGATCGCGCTGTGGGGAGAATCGATGAAGCTTTCCAGCCCCTCGGACAGCCAATGATACCGTCTCGCCTGGCGGGTCGCGTCGTTCATCCCTTGCTGCACGACAACCCACTTGCCGTCGTCGGCAACGATGAACCCATGCAGGTAGAGATCAAATCCGTCCTGAACCGCAGCGCTATCGACCTTCGCCACGAGGCGGCTGACATTGGCGAGCCCGGTGCCATCGAGACCCACGCGATGCCCGACATCAACAAGTTCGTCCGGCGTTTTTCGTGAATGGGAGCCGCGGCCACCGCAGACATGGAGCCCAAGCTCCCTGGCCCGCGGTTTCAAACCGCGTTTTAGCGACCCCAGCACACTGGTGGTGATACCGGAAGAGTGCCAGTCCATGCCCATGACGGATCCAAACGACTGGAACCAGAACGGGTGAGATAGTCGGCGCAAAAACTCATCACGGCCATAGTGGTGGATAATCGCCTCCGCGATAAGAACGCCAAGCTTGGTCATGCGCTCGCCCAGCCATGGGGGAACGCGTCCGCCGTGAAGCGGCAAGTCGGCGCTGCCTGATCGTTTTGACATCTCAACGATGTTTACGCTCGGCCGGCCGAAAACACAACCGGTCGCCCGCAAACTGGCCGTCTTCTGATCTCGAACAACGACCGTGCGCTTTTCGGCCTCAGCCGGAAATTAATGCCGAGGACGGTCAGCGAATTGCTTGCCCCTGTTGTGACGCGTCGCCGCCTAATCCCTGGTTTCGCACCGGCCGATCGTAGCGGTTCACTGCGCGGTCACCCGCCAGATCGTGTTGCCGACGTCATCGGCGACCAATAACGCCCCCTTACCGTCAACGCCCACGCCGACCGGTCGACCTCGCGCCTGGTCTTGCTCGTTGAGGAACCCCGTAAGCACATCCTGCGGCAAACCATCAGGCTTTCCATCCTTGAACGGCACGAACACGACCTTGTAGCCGTTGAAAGCATGCCTGTTCCAACTGCCGTGCTCACCAACGAACGCGCCGCCTCGATAGGCCTCGGGCAGATTGTCGGCGGTATAGAATGTCATGCCGAGCGGGGCGACGTGCGAGCTCAACGCATAGTCCGGGACGATCGCCTTCGCGACCAGATCCGGACGCTGCGGCATCACGCGCGGATCGACATTCTGCCCGTAATAGCTATATGGCCAGCCATAGAAGCCGCCATCTTTAACGGAGGTCATGTAGTCGGGCACGAGGTTCGGGCCGAGCTCGTCCCGTTCATTCACGACCGTCCAGAGCGCTTTCGTCCGCGGCTCCAGGCTCAATCCGTTCGGATTGCGCAGGCCGGCAGCAAAAATCCGGTGGCGGCCCGATTGACGGTCGACCTCCCAGATCGCGGCTCGGTTCTTCTCCGCTTCGATGCCGTTTTCCGTGATGTTGCTGTTGGAGCCCACGCCGACATAAAGCAGACTACCGTCGTCGCTAGCCACGAGGCTCTTTGTCCAGTGATGGTCGATCGGGCCGCCCGGCAGCTCGGTCAGAACCGTGCCGGGGTCGCTGATTTTGGTATCGCCCTCGCGGTAGGGGTAGCGGACAATTGCGTCAGTGTTGGCGACATAGAGATCGCCTCCAACCAGCGCCACGCCGAAAGGCGAACTCAGATGATCGAGGAACACCTCCCGCGTCTCAGCCACACCATCTCCATCGGCGTCGCGAAGTAACGTAATACGGTTGCTGGCCTCGCCTCCGCCACCGCCACCTCCTGTCGCCAGGGATTGCACCCAGCCTACGATCAGGTCTTTGGGCCGTGTGATCGGCTCGCCCTTTGGCGCCGTGGATTCGACGGCCAGAATGTCGCCGTTTGGAAGCGTGTAGACGGAACGAGGATGTGAAAGCCCGGTGGCCAGAGCTTGGACCTTTAGCCCTGCCGCCGCCTTCGGCGTCTCGCCATCTTTCCAACCGACCACCTTAGCGACGTTCATCGGCGGCACGAAATATTCGGCCTGGGCCGGAAGTTTCGGGCTAGGGCCGATCTCCGTCGGCTCCGGCTCACTGTCACTGCACCCGGCTAGCGCCAATAGACCGGCGCTCGCGAACAGGCCGGCCGTGAATATGCGATATCGCTGAGACAGAAACTTCATTTTACCATCCTCCCGCAGCGAGGCGTCGGACGCGCGCGCCCAGAACCGCAACGATCAACACCAGCAAGACAGTCACCACAGAGAGTGCCAATCCCAGCGGCATCACCGATGTCCAGGCGTCACGGCTATGAACGAAGGAGTTGAAGATGGCGAGGCCAAACACGATGAGATTCCCGACACCATAGAGCCAACCCGCCGCAGTCCTCAGCGCAAGAAGACCCCGCGCCGCATCGATCAGCCCGGCCAGCAATCCGACGGCACCAAGCACGGCCCCGGCGAGCAGGAGCCACGCGGAGAAGTTGGTCCACATCATCTGCATCGTTCGCCAATACGCGATATCGGTGAGAAGCGCGCCGATCAAACAGGCAGCGGCGAAATGTAGGGGGATTGAGCGGAAGGGTGATTTGAATGCCCGCAGCGCGGGCGCAGAGACGGTATGGGTCATGGGCATTTTCCAAAGAAACCGGCAACTAGTGAGAAAACTGACGATCTTAGTGATTGTTCCCGCCATGACTGCATTCGCAAAGCTTGAGAGCGTGGCGCCGCTATTCAATCGCCAGTTTAGTCGTTGACGAGATCATGCAGGACCGCGTTTGGCGCTTCATGTGAATGTCGCGCGCCGGATTACAGTTGCCTCTCTTGTTGTTGTGCTTGGATCCACGCCGCCCGCAGCCGCGCGGTCTTGGCATCCCTGCGCCCGCATTCTTCAGTGATCGTCTCGCGCGCAATTTCATCCGTCCGGACGCGCGCTTCGATCTTCTCTACAAGGTTCGAAGTTGCCCGGCGCTTCACCGTGATATCTGTCATGTATTTATTCTCCCGTTCGGGCGGAGAACGCGGAAGACTACGAGATGTTACCGTCTGATAGCGTACAAAACAGCGCAACGGCCCTCGACACGATAAAGTGCTGGTTGTCCGAACGGAGATCTCGGTCAACGTATTGATTGGAGGGAGCCGCAGCAATGAAACTTGGAAACGTACTCGTCCTCGAAAACGAGCCGTTCATCGCGCTCGACATGGAAGACATGCTTAGAGGCTACGGCGCATCTTCCATCACTTCTTTTGACACCCAATCAGAGGCGTTAATATGGCTCAAGTCCAATAAGCCTCATGTCGCAGTTGTAGATCCAAGACTGAATGATGGCCTCTGCGTCGATGTCGTAGCAGCACTGGCTGACGCGAACGTGCCCTTCGTCGTGTATTCCGGCGCCGAGGTTGATGACGATTCAAAGCACGCGTTCGAAAAGGGTCTGTGGCTTGGAAAGCCAGCTATTCCGGAAATGCTCAAGGAAACGTTGGCTCGCTTACTCGCCGCGGACTGAACGTGGAAGCGAGCAAATGCTCCGATCTGAACAACCCTTCGAGCTGGAGCGGGCGGTTAGCGCACATCCATCTCTTCCCTTTCGTCGACCGAGCGCCAATTCCTGGCGGCATCCAGCCTTTCAGCGGAGACGTTTCAACGAAGTATTCTGCCCTGCTGCTCACCGTAGCGAGCGTGTTTGGTTTTATGGTTCCTGTTCTTGCGCAAGATAGCAATTTCAATCTGACCTATCACGTGGAGCGCACACCGAAGGCAAAGTTGAGCATCGAGACCCGCGGGAGCACGATCGAGAAAACGGCGGAACAATCGGGGCTCGCATCCGACGTACAGACGTTCCCAGGGCAGCTCGTGGTCGTCCGAGGCGGTGATGAAGGCCGCGGCGCTTTCATCGCACAGTGCATCGAGGTTGAGAGCACGACTGTCAGCGTTGTCCAGGGGATCGACTATCAGGGACCGAAGGCTGCACTCGGTAAGTTTGCAGACCAGGCAAACGCCGCGGTCAAAGCCGCCGCGGAATAACCTACGGTATCGTCCTTATCCTCGTTGTAGGTGGCGAAGACGAGAGATGGTCATATTACAATTTCCTGATATCGTGGCCTCATTGTGTGGGGAGTAGACGTGATGAAGAGTTTGGTTCCAGACGCATTTTACTGGGCACGGTCCGACAAACACACCGATGGCCGGACGACAATCGCACAGGTGTCGACGATTTTCGGTGAGGATCCGGACTTCTGGACCTTGGCCGTCCTCGGCTCCGACCAACATCACATGATCAGTGATTTCGAGCTCATTGCGCTCGTCGAGCCGCTGGAGGGCTATTCGCTGCGTCACGCGGCGGAGTAACTTCAGCCGGACTCTTGGCAGGGCCGGTAAAAGAAAGCCCTCGCAGGAGAACGCGAGCTCGAATTTTATCCGTCCAAAGGGGTGACGGCAAACGCACGCTTGTTTTGTGCATGCGACTATATTCGAACCTGCTCAATAAAATGAAAGTTCCAAGGACGCCGACGATCGCTGCGGCACCGAGCGGGCGGCAGAGGTGGTGTTGAAACAATTCTTTCCCGCCCTCCTTGATGGACTTCTCGCCATCGTCACAGCACCGTCATAAAATCAGGCGACATCTTGCGTTCGATTGCCGAGGCGTCGAAGAGGGCGTGGACGACAGCGATACGCCGGAGCCGGATGACCTGGGCGATCGACGCAAGAACCTTAAAAGCAGGCGCTTTCCGCAACTTGTCCCGACCATAAACGGGACCGTGGTCGGTTATGCATATGTCGTGCTGTTCCGCAAACACCCTGCCTACCGCTATACCGTCAAGCATTCGATCTATGTGCATCACGACCACATCAGCAAGCGTCGGAAGCCAGCTCCTACGCGGTCTGATCGACGCCTGTGCGGCGGCAGGTTTCCGACAGATCATCGGTTACATCGACGCCGACAACGCGGCGTCGCTTGACCTGCACGAAAGGTTCGATTTCGTGCGCGTCGGCCTAATGCCAGCCGTCGCATATCGCTACGGCCGCTGGGCCGACAGTGTCATGGTGCAGCGTTCGCTGGGGACCGGTTCGACCACATCCCCTCGCCCGCCGCCTTTATCCACTCGCTGAAGGCTTGCGACCGGCTTGTTGCAAGGTGGCTGAACCGCCGACCTGCTGGTGTTGTGCTGGTCTCAAGACTGTCGGGGACCGCCGCGTGATCTGGATAAGTAGCACGGCCTGACGTCGCGTTCGGCTGATAGTTCAGCTCGCAGTGCAATCGCTTTAGGGCGAAAAGCCGCCGCGACGTCCGGTTGTCGCGGCGGCCACATCCGATTGCTACAAGAGGCGGATTGACATGCCTCCATCGACGATCATCGGGCTGCCGGTCCTGAATTGGGATCGGTCCGATAAAAGGAAAAGGGCGGCTTGCGCGATCTCCAGGGCGGACGCCATTTTTTTCGTTGGATGGATCGGCCTCTTGTTGAAGTGGCGAAGAAGCGCTAGAGGCGCTTAGGCTTTAGGGAGCCTCGCATGGCAAAAACTACCTGCGGCGCAAGGAGGACACGTGAGTTCGATCTGTACACCTGAGGACGTCTATCACTTCTGGTTCAAGAAGTGCGGCCGCGACGACTGGTTCCGTGGCGCCACTGAACTCGACGCTGAAATCAAAAGTCAGTTCCGCGACACCCATCTTGCGCTCGCGGCTGGTCCGAGCCCCGAATGGCGGGAAAACGCCGTAAACCACCTCGCGCTGATTGTCGTGCTCGATCAGTTTGCTCGCAACATCTACCGCGGAACAGCACTCGCATTCGCGACAGACGGCCTTGCCTTGGCCGAATCCGAGTTGGCGCTTAGGTCTGGCCACGACAAAGTTGTCTCGCCAGAGCTCCGCGTTTTCTTCTACATGCCGTTCGAACACGCGGAGGATATCGCGCATCAGGATCGCTCTGTTGCGCTGTTCACCGAACTGGGCGATGACGAGTACCTTGATTATGCGATCCGCCACCGAGAGGTGATCAGGTCATACGGCCGCTTCCCGCATCGAAATCGGTCACTTGGCCGACAGTCGACGGCCGCCGAGCTTGAATACTTGGCGCAGCCGGGAGCAGGATTCTGAAATCTGGCCATCTCATTGGAAGCCGGCATGAACCTAACCGAGCTCGATGAAGCCGCTTGGATCGATCTCGAACTTGCAGGCACGGATCCGAACTCCGGCCTCCGCCATGTGAACCTGTGCACGGTAGATTCCGACGGGCGTCCGCTGGCTCGGCTGGTCGTCCTGCGGTCTGCGAATGGGCAAAAGCGCACGATCGAGATTCACACGGATACTCGATCGGACAAATGGCGCAAGATTGGCGCCAATCCATCGGTAACGCTTTTGGCGTTTGACCCAGCGCGGGGCCAGCAACTTCGGTTACGTGGCACAGCGGAGCGCAATGGACCAGGGAGTCCGGTAGCAGCAGATGCGTGGGATCGTCTGTCGCCATGGACGCGGTCGACCTGCGCTGGCGGCCCACCGGGCGACCCGCCTACAGGTAAGAGGTCTGACGCAGCGAATGCTGGCGATGAAAGCGGAAAGGTCGTCTTCGGAGTCATAGTTTTCCGCGCTTCCGAACTCGATTGGTTCCAGTTAGAGCGTGGAGCCAATCGGCGAGCGATGTTTCCTACGGATCCCGTGGTGAACTCCTGGATGCCCGAAAGATCAATCCCTAATTTTTCTGGAGCTCAGCGTAGGACCGCCCGCTCAACCAACGCTACGTCGCGGCAGGGGTGAACACGGGTGACGCGTTTTCCTGCAGTCTTTACGCTGATCATCCGAATCTCGGTGAACTGTGACAAAGCGCCGAACTTGATCTTGGTGGACCTGGACTGTAGAGAAGCCGCTCGAATAACCCATGGACTACAGACTTTGACTATACGCTACCTATGGACCCTCGACCGCACTGGTCAGCAGTCCCGCAATGGCCTCGCGACTGAGAACGAGCTCCTCGATATTATCGGTAAAGAAGCCCTGCCCTGTGTCATGCCCGCCGATTGGCTCCTGGCGACGATGCAAATCGATATGGAAGGCAGCGGGCTTTCGATCCACGAGTCCAAGCACAATCCCCAGGACACGTGGAAGCTCGAACTAAAACTGGCGGCGTAAAGCCGAGGGCTACACGGAAAGCCGGAGCATGAGAATGAGTGAACTGACCGTAGAAGATGCAACGAAGCGGATCTATGAATCGCTTCAGGCCGACAACGCCGACATCGACGAGCGCATCGCAGAGCTCAAGGCAGCGCTGACGCGTGCAAGCCAGAAAGAGGCCGTGTTCGATCCCACCAAGCTCGTGCAAAGTAATCGGGAGGGTCGGAAACGGATGAAGGCTTATTTTCGCCAGCGTGGGGTTATTGTTAGGTTCTCGGATTGATCCAAGCTCCTGGCGAGTAGGAATGCGCCAATCTGACGGCTTTTGCTGCCAGCTTTTCGCCGTTGCATCGACCGGCTGCTGATTTGATGAAACTGAACCGGGTGAGCAATGCTACTGGTGGCTGGCGCTATCTGACCTAACTTTGTCCGGATTTGGTTGGCACGGTGGAATACCCGCTCGCGCGGGTTAGACCCCATTCCAGGAGATGATGCAATGTTCACCCACGTCATGATTGGCAGCAACGACCTGGAGCAAGCGAGACGCTTTTACGACGCCACGTTCGCCGCACTGGGAGGCAAGCCGGGCGAGATGGATGCACGAGGCAGGCTGATCTACGCCCACGAGGGTGGTCGGCTGATGATCACGAAACCGATCGATGGCAATCCGGCAACTGCCGCCAACGGCGGGACCATCGGTATCGCCGCCACGAGCCCAGACCATGTTTTAAGTTGGCATTCTGCGGGCACGGCGAACGGTGGCACAGCAATCGAGAGTCCGCCCTCCGAGCGTCCGAACGGGGCGTTCGTTGCATATTTGCGCGATCCTGATGGAAATAAACTGACCGCGCGGTCTCAACCGACGAAGTAAGATGGCATCATCAGGATGGGCGACCACTTTGCGCCCTCCACCAGTACCGGTCACTGCTGCGTGTTCCGGTCACCACACCCGCCATCATTGTCCAGAGCCTACGCACGATGCCGATGAAACGTGGTGCCGCGAACAACTGCCATACGTTCGTCACAAAGGACGGAATGATGAGCAACGACGCTGCTGCAAGCGGTGATAGCAGGCTCCCAAGTATTCCCATTGCAACGGTTGGGAGGCCAATGCCGGTCACCCCTTTAACCGCTCCGGCGGCAAAGAACGTTGCGAAGAGGGCGAACAAGGGAGGTTGATAGGCCGGTCCTCTCTCATAGGTTGTGCGGCGGTATGCACAATGCGGCGTTCCCGTATCAAGCCTTCGCCTAGACCGAAGGCTAATCGCTTGTAGCATCCCTCGATGTGCTTTGACTTTACCGAAGTGCGTCTCTTTCTTGCCGTAGCAGATGCCGGAAGCATTACCCATGGAGCAGCCGATGTCGGTCTTTCTCTTGCTGCGGCCAGCGACCGTTTGCGAGAAATGGAGGCGACGGGAAAGGTTCTCCTCTTGGAAAGAGTCCGCCGAGGTGTTGTGCTAACGGAAGCGGGCGAGGCGTTTTCCCACCATGCCCGCGAAATACTCAACCAGGCCGCTTTGATGCGTGGGGAACTGGGCCTCGTTGCAAAGGGCATAAGGGCGACCATTCGTATTGTTGCCAACACGGCGGCTGTCGTTGATACACTTCCAACACGGCTGTCACCATGGCTTGCGGCGCATTCTAAGGTCGACGTTGAGCTTCGCGAGCGCCAAAGCCATGAGATAGCACGCAGCGTCGCGGCAGGTTTTGCAGATATAAGCGTATTGTCGGACACGGCCACCAACGAGGAACTCCTTCTCAAGCCCTTCGCCGTGAGCAAGCTCGCTGTCGTCTCGGCCCAGGCACATTGGCTCGCGACCGCAAAGGAAGTTCGGTTCGCGCAGATCGGTGAAGAGTATTTCGTCGGCTTGGAGCGCGGCGCACTGCAAGATCATATCGATGCGCAGGCGAACAGGCTTGCGATAAAGCTGCGATACCGGATCAGGCTGCGGACACTCGAAAGCATATGCTCAGCGGAAGGCGCTGGCGTCGGTATTGCCATCGTTCCAGGGACCGTCGCCAGGAGGTGCACGCGCACATCAGGTCTCTCCGTAACGCCGCTGGCCGATACCTGGGCACGCCGGCATCTCTCGGTCTGCATCGCCGCGAGCCGCGGTGTCCCGCCGATTGTAAAAGACCTGTTTGACCATCTGGCGCGCGCATGATCCACGGCAGGTAAGGGCCGAGGACCGACAAACCGCCGTGCGTAAGGTTGGTCCTTTCCGTGCGCGTGTGTAAGAATGTCATCAAGACCACTTTAACAACCACCTCGCGCCACTACCTTCACGATATCGATCAACTACATGCGACGGCGGAGTCTGGCGATGACCGAGTACAGTGCGGCGAAATCAGAATCGTTCAAGATCGGCGGAGACATGGAGGTGAACCGCTTGGGGTTTGGCGCCATGCGCGTGACCGGCCCCGGCATCTGGGGCCCTCCCGCAGACCATGGTGAAGCGATCCGAACGCTAAAGCGTCTCCCCTCGCTTGGGGTCAACTTCATCGACACCGCCGATTCATACGGGCCAGATGTTTCCGAATGGCTGATTAAGGACGCGCTTCACCCTTATAACAATGGATCAATCGTCGCCACCAAGGGTGGCCTCACCCGTCACGGCCCGGATATCTGGCTGCCTGTCGGGCGTCCCGAATATCTAATTCAACAGGTACACAAGAGCCTTCGAAACCTGGGCGTTGAAAGGATCGATTTATGGCAATTGCACAGGATCGATTCAAGGGTACCAGCTAAAGAGCAGTTTGACGCCATCAAGTCGCTCATCGACTCGGGCCTAGTCCGCCATGCGGGGCTGAGCGAGGTGTCGGTGGCTGATATCGAGGCTGCATCGAAGGTCTTTAAGGTGGCCACGGTGCAGAACAGGTACAACTTGGTGGATCGCACGAGCGAGGACGTCCTCGACTATTGCACGAAACACGGAATTGGCTTCATCCCGTGGTATCCACTGGCGGCCGGAGAGTTGGCGAAGCCTGGATCTCTTCTGGATACGGTTGCAAAGCAACACAGCGTATCGCCAAGTCAAATCGCACTTGCATGGGTCTTGAAGCGTAGCCCGGTCATGCTACCGATTCCGGGCACCTCAAAAGTCAAACATCTGGAGGAGAACGTCCGCGCGGCGGACGTAACGCTGACCGACGATCAATTCAGGGCACTCGACGCCGAGGGCAAAAAAGCGTTCCAGAAGGCATAATTAAAGAAAGAACCAATGGTCGAGAAGATTTCCAAGCTTTCGCCAACAGCGCCATCAAATGCGACGCGGATCGATCAGAGCGTTTCTGTCGCCGAACCGGACATTGCATGGGTGGCCAACCGGCAGTCCGCGATCGACGCCGCATTCTCTGAGGCGAAGACTGACCGATTGGTCACCGGTGAGGATGATCGAGCATTTGACGGCGAGGAGGAAGCTCGCGGGGGACAAAGCCGAGGGCACGCTCAAGGTGAAACAGACCAAGGCGTCGAATTACTGTCGGGAGAAAGCAAGAGGATTGGTACGGGAAACCTTGATGATGAAGAGGTTGCGTTTGGCGGACATACGGGATTTGTGTGACGTCGAGGAACTTTAGCGTGACAACCTCGAGAGTGGTATCTCTCCAGGTCGATACGCGGCGCGCAGAGCAACGCGAGGACACGCAACAAACGAAAGCATCACATGAGTCGATTTAGCGAAACAGAGAATGCTCTCATCGCAAGGCTTCGGGCACTCAAGGCGAAGCGCAAAGTAACGATCAGTTTGCTTGATATCAGCGACCCGCTTCGCGAGAGCGGGTTTACGCATGATGAAATCCTAGCGGTGTTGCGGGCAATCGAGCAGGACAAGGTTATTGCCTTCACAACCGCAAACCGGATACGGATGCTGAAGGACCTGCCCTGATGTCGTGTGGCAGACCGTTCGAAACAGGGTAGCCGTACGCGGCCTCTTTACCTTTTTGGCAAGTCTTAAATGCTGTGGTTCATCCGATCGAACCAATCGAACGTTCGAGCGTTCAGCGATATCATCACCTACAATGTTGAAAACAAAGTCGCTTCCGTCAGGATTGCACGGTGACCTACCCCCAACTTCGCTCTGAAGACCCAGAACTGGCAACTGAATCGCGCAACGGTCTGCCGTCACTGGTGTTGGCTGCCCTTGGGGTCGTATACGGTGACATCGGGACAAGCCCCCTCTACGCGTTTCGCGAAGCACTTCACGCCACGGCGGGGTTAGGATCGCACCGGGAGAACGTGCTCGGCATTCTTTCACTCATCGTGTGGGCCCTGACTATCGTCGTCACGGTTAAATACGTGATGTTCGTTCTTCGGGCTGACAATCGGGGCGAAGGGGGAACGCTGTCCCTGATGACGCTTGCCCGGCAGAGCTTCACCGACAAGCCAGCGTGGATTCTCGTCTTGGGTGTCGCGGGAGCCTCCCTCTTCCTTGGCGACGCCATTATTACCCCAGCAATCTCGGTTCTGTCCGCCGTCGAAGGAATCCAGGTGGTCGCGCCCGGCCTGTCGGCATGGATCGTTCCGATCACCGTTACGATCATTGCCGTACTGTTTTTCGTTCAACGTTTTGGGACAGGTGGTGTCGCGTCAGTATTCGGACCCGTCATGGCGGTATGGTTTCTGGTTCTTGGAATAAGCGGCGCCGTCCATATTCTCGATGATTTGGAGATTTTTAGCGCCATCAATCCACTTCACGGAGTTTTGTATGCATCGAACAATATCGGTCACGCTATCGCCGTCCTCGGCGCGGTCTTCCTTGCTGTCACCGGCGCTGAGGCACTCTACGTCGACCTCGGCCATTTCGGCAGACGACCAATCGTGGTGGCGTGGTTCTCGCTCGTATTTCCATGCCTGCTTCTCAACTACTTCGGACAAGGCGCGTTCGTTCTCGCAAATCCTGGCATGACCGACCACCCATTCTTCGGCATGCATCCTGAATGGGCGCGTGTGCCAATCGTGTGTCTGGCAACCGCAGCAACGGTGATCGCGAGCCAGGCAGTCATTTCGGGGGCATATTCGCTTGTGCGTCAGGCAATGCACCTCAACTTACTGCCACGCCTGCAGATCCTGCACACTTCCGAGACGCACTCCGGGCAGATCTTCATGCCACAAGTGAACGCGTTCCTATTCGTGTTCGTTATCGCACTTGTTCTGTATTTCAGAAGCTCGAGCGGACTGTCTGCCGCATACGGCATCGCGGTTACGGGCGAGATGCTGATCACCAGCATCCTGTTGTTCGTCGTCATGAAACACATCTGGAGATGGACGACGCTCACCACCACGGCGATCATCGTGCCCCTCTTCCTGATCGACGCAGGGTTCTTTGTGGCGAACATCGCCAAATTTCCGGAAGGCGGGTGGGTTCCGGTCTCGGTTGCATGCACGATGGCCCTTATCATGCAAACATGGATGGCAGGCCGTCGGCTACTGGCGTCTCGCACGCGTGCGGACGAGGTACCGCTGAAAGGGATCATACAAAGGCTGACGAAGAGGCCGCCGACGACGGTACCTGGAACAGCAGTCTTCCTGACAAGCGACGTCGAGGGTGCACCGACCGCACTGCTGCACAGCCTCAAGCACTACAAGGTTCTTCACGAGCACAATGTCATTCTGAGCGTCGTGACCGCAACGGAGCCGTTCGTTCCTGACGACGAGAAGATATTCCTTGAAAGCTTCAGCCCACTGTTCAGCCGGTTGGTGATCACGTTCGGATATATGGAGACGCCCAACATCCCGCGCGCGCTTGTGCTTGTTCGCAAGCTTGGTCTGAAGTTCGACATCATGTCGACATCGTTCTTCCTGTCGCGCCGGACGATCCTCCCGTCCAAGAAAGGCGGCATGCCTTTCTGGCAGGATCGCCTGTTCATCGTACTCGCCCAGAACGCAGGTAACGCTACCGATTATTTCGGCCTTCCAACAGGACGCGTGGTCGAGCTCGGCTTGCAAACCGTTATCTGATTTTTTGGGGTCGATCGTCGCAAAGCGTGCTCCTATTCGCGTAACCTCAAAGACGATCGCTACGTGTAAACTGCGGAGGAAATTGTCGGTGAAGAAACGCGACGAGTTTTCAAGCGAGGGGTCAGAACTCGAATTGGCCCGAAAAGTCTCGTTCGAAGCACACCAGGGGCAGGGCCCTCGGGGGCGATCTTCCTGCTTCGCACACGTCGTGGGCGATCAATTCAGTTCGGGGTGTTGGCCCACGAGCTTTTCACGCTTCTGCTGAAGAAGTTGCATCTGCTCGGCCAACTCCGCCATCGCTTCATCGATCTTTTCAACGCTTTCCTCGATGTATAGATAATGCTCCGCAAGAAGCGCCCTTGCCTCTTTGCGGCTGGAAGCGTTGGGCGTATCTCCATAAAGGGGCCGATTGGCCGTCTCCTTCAGGAAAAAGGTCGTCAGAAGACCTGCGGCTGCGGCAATCATGAGATAATACGCCGGCATATAGATGTTGTCGGTCGCTTCGACCAACCATGCCGCCACAGTGGGTGTGAGGCCGGCGACGATAATCGAGATATTGAAGGATATGGCGAGCGCGCTGTAGCGAATTCGCGCAGGAAACAAGGCGGGCAGAGTTGCAGCCATGATGCCGACAAGGCAATTCAGACCGATCGCGAGGATTAACAGACCAAAGAAGATGCCGATCGTGTTGCCGCTCGCTATCAGATGAAATGCCGGCAACGACAAGGCGAGGATGATCATGCTTCCAACCGCGAGAAACGGCCGACGGCCGATGCGGTCACTCAAAAATCCAACCAGCGGCTGCACGAATAACATTCCGACCATGACCGCGATGATGATTAAAGCGCCATGGTCCTCCGTATAGCCGAGGGTTTTCGCCAGATAGGTCGGCATATAGGTCAAGAGCATGTAATAGGTGACGTTAGTAACAAGCACCATGCCGATGCATATTGCCAAGGACCTTGGATGCCTCTGGATGATCTCCGCTATCGGGATCATGGGCCGCTCGGACAACGTCTGCTTATCTTCCTTCTCGGTCCGCTTCAGGCGTTCGGTGAAGGCCGGCGTCTCCTCGGCCGCATGCCGCAGATAAAGGCCGATGAGACCCAAGGGAGCAGCGAGAAAGAAAGGTAGGCGCCAACCCCAGGCCAGGAAATTTGCTTCGCTCATCGCCGCGGTCAGAACGACGACCAGTCCAGCGCCGAGAACAAATCCGGCGATCGAGCCAAAATCGAGCCAGCTTCCAAGAAAACCGCGCCTGCGATCAGGCGAATATTCCGCGACAAATATGGCGGCGCCGGTGTATTCACCGCCAACCGAAAACCCTTGGACAAGTTTGCACATGAGCAGCAGGATGGGGGCCCACAGGCCAATCATCGCATAACTCGGTATCAGACCAATACAGAACGTGCTGACCGCCATGATGACGATCGTCAACGATAGAACCTTTTGCCGACCGAACTTGTCACCCATAGAGCCGAAAAACACGCCGCCCAATGGCCGCACGAGAAACGGTACGGAGAAAGTTGCGAGTGCGGCGACGGTCTGCACTGCTGGCGAAGCTTCAGGAAAAAATACCTTGCCAACCGTGGCTGCGACGAACCCATAGACGCCGAAATCGAACCATTCCATCGCATTGCCGAGGGCGGCCGCGGTGATCGCCTTCTTCAGCTTGGAGTCCTCGATGACAGTGACGTCGTTCAGTGTCAGCGTGTTGGTTCGCGTATCGCTCACGATGCCCCCATGTAAAAATTCACCTCAACCAAGAGGCGCGGGTAAATGCCTGAAACGCCTGAACGTTCCAAGCTGTTATCTAGGGCTTGTTTTTGCCGCTCCAAGCTGGCCGCCAGCCTGGCGAGCGAGCCATCTCGCCGGGAAGACGCAGTTGCGTGTCGCGTCCATCGCCAAGCGGTCTGACCTTCTCGAGGCGCCACGTCGCGCCGGCATAGTCGAGCTGACCAGATCCCTCCACGACATCGGTCTCGATCCGACGGCTGTAATCCCCGATGTTTCGCCATGCATTGATCACAATGGCGGCCGCGATCACAAACGGCAGGCTTGCGAGCGAGAGCCACCATGTCCACCTCACGCGATCAGATGCCATCTTTGCGGATCTCCAGCCTCGCTTGCGGGGCAGTATCATCCGGTTCGAGCTATACGCTGATCTCGTCCTTGAGTTGAGGATCATATTGTTCCGAAAGCACCAGCTTCATATAGCGTATCACGTCCTCGGAGAGCTCAAAAACGAATAGACCTGTCATCGGCGGACCGGGCTGAACGACTTGTTTGGCGCATCCCCTGGGCGCACCGTCAATAGAGCAATCGCGCTCTGATCGTGCCGGGTATCGCGCGCAGCGCCTGTAGAATTTCATCGGACGTCTCGGAAACGCCGTCAACCTCGATCACCACATAGCCCGTGTCGCCATGGGTCTGCAGGAACTCTGCAATTATATTGAGCCCGCGCGAAGAGAATATCTCGTTTAGCTTGATGAGCGTACCGGGGCGGTTTTCATGGACGTGGATGAAACGCGTGCCATTCGGGTGCTCGGGCAGCTGAACCTGAGGAAAATTGACCGCGCCCATCGTCGAGCCGACGTCGGAATATTCGACCAGCTTTCTGGAGACTTCGCGGCCGATGCGCTCCTGCGCCTCTTCGGTGGAACCGCCGATATGGGGTGTCAATATGACGTTGCTCAAACCCTGAAGCGGCGTTTCGAAGCGATCCTTGTTCGATGCCGGCTCCACGGGAAACACATCTACGGCAGCCCCGGCCAGATGCCCTTCCTTCAACACGGTCGCGAGCGCATCGAGATCGACGACAGTGCCGCGCGAATTGTTGATGAAGATCGCGCCCTTTTTCATGCGGCGCAGTTCGGCCTCGCCGATCATGTTCTGGGTCGATGCTGTCTCGGGAACGTGCATCGTCACATAGTCCGAGATTTCGAGGAGCTCGCCGAGCGACGCCATCGATTCCGAATTGCCCCGGCGCAACCGATCGGAAAGGTCGAAATAGCGCACCACCATCCCCATGCTTTCGGCAAGAGCACTGAGCTGCGAACCGATATTGCCGTAACCGACGATCCCTAGCGTTTTACCCCGCAGCTCGCGGCTGCCGACAGCGGATTTCTCCCATCCGCCCTGATGTGCGGACGCCGACCGAGGAAAGATCTGTCGGGCCAGCATGATGATCTCGCCGATCACAAGTTCCGCCACCGAGCGCGTGTTCGAGTAGGGTGCGTTGAAGACAGGTATCCCGCGGCGCCGCGCCGCCTCTAGATCGACCTGGTTTGTGCCGACCGAGAAGCAACCAACGGCAATCAGCTTTTTGGCGGATTGGAATATCTCGTCTGTCAGCTGCGTTCTCGAGCGAATACCAATGATATGCGCATCGGCGATGTGGCTCTTGAGATCCTTGTCATCGAGCGCCTTCGGCAGGTGAGTGAGATTCGTGTATCCAGACGCCGCAAAGTAGTCCACGGCGCTTTGGTTGATGCCTTCGAGCAGAAGTACGGAAATACGGTCCCGGGAGAGTGAAAGCTGGCGAGTCATGATAGACCTTTTGTCTCCGATTAAATTTGCCAGCATCGTTTCGATGCGCCCTTCAACATGGCTTTGCGACCATCCGATAAGCAATGCAAGCGCAAAAGCCGTTACTCTCCCGCCCATCTCTCGATGCATGTTGGACGCCAAGTCGGCGACGCGAGGATCTTCAAACCCTCTAATGCGTTGTTTTAGAGGAATAAAGACCAGAATAAAACGGCCGTCAAGTTTTGCGTCAAGCTCTCAGGCCCTCTGGCGTGTCAGTCAACCGGGCACCGTCAGCCAGCGCGGCGTCCTTCCATCCCATTTAACTTCAAGAACGCCATCAGCATCGGTCCGGGCGAAACTCACCGCGCTCCGACCGGTTCGCGTGGTCACGCAGATACCCGCCTGGCGAGCCGATCATATTCGATCTCCAAAATGCAGGCCATAGCCACCGCAGCGTTCTCCGGCCCCATCGCTCCGCACGCCTCCTCATAAGCAGACGGGCTAACCCCAAGCATTGACCGGACGACCACCGCGGCACCCATCAACTCGCGCCAATGGTCATCCTGCCGCTGGGCCCGTAATCGATGATTTGAAGGCTAGCTTTGAGCACCATGCCTAGCGGAACCGCGTTGATCGGCTCAATGTTGCGCTGCGTTCTACCCTGCCCCGTCAAAGGGGCCGGCGTTGCCGGCCTCGCGGTGGTCGATGCGCTTGTCGCGCGCGGCGCCGAGATCACGGTCTTCGATCCGCACCCCGGCTTTTCGGCGGCCGCGTCATGGCTAGCCGGCGGCATGCTGGCGCCTTGGTGCGAGCGCGAGAGCGCCGACGAGGCGGTGCTGCGCGAGGGGCAGGATGCGCCCGACCGCTGGGAGGCGGTGCTGCCCGGCGTGGTCAAACGCATTGAACCACCGCGCAGGGACAGAGGGACGAAAGTCACGCCCGACTTGCGTCGTGGTTACGACGCAGCCACCGCAGTCGGATCGTGGCGCCATTGAATTTCCCGATACGGAGGCACGCCGCGCCAGCTTGAGCGACCCGCAGCGCACCTGGGCGGATACGTCAATCACGCTTTTCGGAACCGGAGATATTGCTATTTCATGATCGTGATCTCGGAATAAATCCGACTCCAAACCCAAACAGGCGACCAATCTTCTCCAACGTCTCCAGTGTGGGATTCGCGGTCCCAGCTTCAATCTCGGCAACTTGCCGCCTAGTGAGGCTTAGCGATTTAGCGAATTCTTCTTGGGTCATGCCGATGCCCTTGCGGAGATCCCCGACTGCTTCGGGTAAAGGCAAATCGCCATTGCGCGCGCGCGGCCAATGTCCGGCGGTTTTCAAGAACTTGTTCTTTTGTTGGCTTCTTCCAGCGGGCCATATATCAGTTCGACCTCCGCGTCATGAGCAGGCCTCGAGAACGCTGTTTGTTATTTCGACGCAGCGCGTCATCGCTCGCTGCTGAATTTCGGGAGAAGCGCCCCCCGTCCCTCGCAAGGTTCGGCGCCCGTCGCAGTTGTTCAGCGAAAGAGTAGAGTGCACTCGCCATACGTTTCTGCTCATCGGGAACGGCCATCACTCCTTTGCAGATCTTCTTCCAGTCAGGGAGGTGATCGAGGCCTCCATCACGCATCATGGCCCATCGTGTCGAGCGAACGATTCGTTCCTTGGCCAGCCGCATGGGCGCGAAGTCAAACAATGGAGCAAGACGGATCGTGCCATCTTGATGTTTGCTTAGAGCCGAGTTCCGACCGTGATTATCAAGATTTCCGAGCGCCAGATTGGCGATATCGCGCTTCACGTATTCGACGATGTCCGAGAATGGCTCGGCTGAATATTGGCGCAGCACGTCGATATACGCCTCGTGTGTGCCAACATGGCCGAAATCCGCGACGCCGATCGCCGACACGCGGCTTTCCTGCCCCAGCCTGACGGTTCCGCCGCCTTCTCTTGTCTTCCGGTCGAAACGGGGAATGATCAGGACCCCTTCGGCATGGCTCGAAGGTTGGCTGACATGAAGACCGATCTCTTCAGCAATTCGCGAATAGATGGCTTCGCCCTCGAGGATCAGACGATCGACGGGGTCGCTGCTGCGTACCAGCTTGACGATGACGTGGCGCACGGCCTCGTCATCGGTCACGAAGCTATCAGGACAATAAAGCCCATCATTCGCCTGGGTCATGGAGACCTTGGGCCATTCGCCTTGGCGCCGCACATTATATAGTCTTTCCCTTTCGGCCTCAGCCGCTTCCTTGATGCGGATATTGCCTATGCCGCCCGTCGCTGATCGCAGAAGCAGCGGGAGATCAGAAGCGCGCGAGCCTTCGTCGAGCCCCAGGGTGCTCCGCAAGCTTTCGCCTTGCATGTCCTTGTGGCATGAGATCCAAGAGAAACGGCGGCCAACTCCCACTAAATCGATTTTCGAGATCAACAGGATAGCGGATTGACAAGGCGCGATGGTCTCGGACCGTTTTTCCGGCCGCGAATTCCATCGACGCCACGGTAACGAAATAATCGAGATCGTAGTCGACGATCGACGCGCCCTTGAAGCCGGCCGTATCGTCCTTCAATTCTAGCGTAGCGGCGTGGTGCCACTCACGGTTACAATGGGTTTGAAGCGTCAGCCGCATTAAATTGATCCTTCTAATGGGACGTTAATGTACTAAGTTGAAAAATAGACCCCATATAATGGTTCATAACCGCGTCGGAGGCGGGACCTGGCGGCGCGGGGAGTAATCGAGTATGCCGAGGATGCCGACGGCCAGAATAAAGGGTGCTGAGAGCTCAGGCGCTCGGCGGAGAACTCGGTTCGACGGTGTTGATTGCCCCTTCGGCCGATCGGAACCTAAGCGCGGACACTGGCGATTGATGGCGATATCCGATCACGGAAGGCGTCAATATCGTCGAGGTTGCCAGCGAAGGTGGTCGTCCGACGACAGTTGGAATAGGAAAGACGCATTGCCAGACTACCCGACCACGCCAGATAATCGATACTTCATAGTGCGCGGCCGCCTATGGCGGCAGTGCAACCCCGCGCTCGACCAAGATACCCATGATCGTCTGGTGGCTCAGCTCATGGCGGCGCGGCGCGCCGTTCGCGATGCGACAGCGGGCAGTCGCGAGATGGCGGACGCCCGTGGCCGCGTCAACGATGCGAAGGTAGCGCTTGGCGAGCGTGGAACCCCGTGGTGGAACGACGGCGCTCCCGACTACAATCGCCATCTCGTCCGAAACACCCCGTACGCTGAGTGGTATGCCGACTTGCAGGAAGCGCTTCCATGAAAAGCATTCAACCCTTTGGCGCATCCTTCGGCGGTTCGCGGCTCCGCTGCAGGGCGGCGACAATCAAAGGCGTTGCCGCAATGACAATCCGGCCAAGCGGTACCTTGCGGATGACGCGAGTCGCCACGGCACTCCCGGCGATACCCGCGATCAATTTTCCCCATGGGAATGCCCCAGAGGTCTCCACGTTATCGGACTTCGTTGTACGCTTCGCCATGTTTATATCCTCAATGCGTTCCCGTGTTAGCAAGGCGTTTCGGGTGGAGTACGACCGACACTCAATGCCAATGCCAATGAGCTTAAACGGGCTGATTACGAGAAAAGTTCACATGACGATGCATTAACACATCCGCGGGAACCCTGTCCGTTCATTGCGCCACCGCCTCAACGAAGTCTCGAACCCTGCCCTGAGGCGGATCCTTATCAAGCGTTTTTCATCGTACCGCGCGATCGCCCATAGTCGCCTATACTCTCCTACCGTCGTTTTTCGTGCTCAAGGTTCGTATGGCCGAGCAGTACGAGAAACCTCGGTATCGTTTTCACGACGCCGCTCTCCTCGCATCGGATAGAGCCGCTTGCTTGACAGGAGACTGATTCTGCGCACCTTCCAGGAATTCCGGTGCGACTAACGTCGCAATGATGCGCAACACAATGGGGTATTCTGGAGCGAGAGCGCGAAGGCGAGCGCGGGGACAGCGACAATGCTCGTGGCGAAGAACGCTGGTCCATCAGCAGGGTCCGCGAAAAAACAGTCGAGGCCAAGAGCCTCGTAGGCGGGAGCCAATGACGACGGGCCATCGAAGAGATGGCCGCGTTGACACCGTGGGTAAGGCCCTCTGATGCCTGTCAGTGCGAGATCATTCGTTTCGTCGAAATCGCTCGTCACACTCGCATTTTTTAGTTCATCTTAGCCTCAAACTGCTTCCGCCTTCGGCGGCAACACCGACGACACCACGCGAGAGCATGGTTGAAATCATTCAGACGATCATGCTTGCGGCCCCAAACACGCATTTCATCGTGATGGCGCAGGCCGTGCTTTACAGAGGCGCGGGCTTTTCGGTCGTTTGGCCACAGTTCATGTGGCTCGCAGGGATCGCCGCGGCCCTGTTTACTCTCTCGCTAAGGGGCTTCCGCCGCTCTCTCAGGTGAGATGCTGGGCTTGAAGGGCGTCAACGTGCCCGGAGCGCCCTGTCAGTAGCCTGGGAGCAAGCAAGGAGATTTGTTATGCTGACCGTGCGATCCATCGAGTCCCGATCCTATCATGGTCGGGCCGCGACCGAGAATATGGGAAGCCGCGAATTCGGTGCTGGATCGCGGCTTCAGCAGCCTGCCAGTCGTCGACAATGACGGCGCGCTGCTCGGCATCGGGTCTCAATTTCGAAGCACCTTGTGCTGATCCTTGTCGTCGTCTGGAGAAGCGCATGATGATGCGGCCGAGCCAAACGCCCGCCAAGCGCGTGATAGATGGACCCATGAGCCTTGCGTCGCCATTTCCCAATCCGACGGTGATCATGGACGCCGAGGCGCCCCCGGCCGCGACAGCCGCGTTTCGCAGCGAGATTGTACACTAACGTACAGACTATTCTGTTTTGATATCAATCATTTGCGGATATTCCGGAATATGGCTTTCGAGCCGCTTCAATCATGGTTCAGCTCTTGCCCTGCCTAATCGCGGGGTAGCTTTCTTCTTGATGCTGTCTCATCAAAGCCAAGGGACATCGCTTGACCAAGACCGACTGGCCAAAAGAGCCGCTCACGACAACCGACCTGCAGATGTTGCACGGCGTTCTCATCGATTGGTGTCGCGACAATGACTGCGATCCGTCCAGCGATCGCGGAAGGCTGGCTGCCAAGGCGCTTGTGGGATGGCACGAATTCGGCATTCACGATGCGGCCGAGCTTACCAACCTCATGCATGACGAGGTTATAATCTCGAAAACCTGAGATTTTATCGCGTCATCATCCAGACGGCCTCGCCCACTGTTTTCGACGTTCTCGGGGCTCTTGATATCCCGGCCGCCAGCCCCAGCTTTCGTTCATGGGACATCTTCGATATCAAGTCAGTAAAAACCATTCCGATGCATACTGGTCGATTATCGACATCTTCACGGGTTGGGCCGCCGTCTATCACGGCGTTCGTCTGGACACCTTGGAAGCGGACGAAGCGGATCGGATGGTGGATGTGATCAATCTCGCCGACCTCGCCAAACGCGGACAGCTTAGGTTTCTTCGATGATCTACTTCACGAGCGATACGCACTTGGCCGACCCTCGCGTACTGAGGATCGACCAAAGACCTTTTCCGGGCATGAGGGAGCACGACGCGGCCCTAATCGCAAACTGGAACGCGGTCGTTCGTCCGGATGATGAAGTCTGGCATCTCGGGGACTTCATGGGCAGGGGCGCGGGGGATTGCAACCATATGCTCCAGCGCCTAACCGGCATAAAGCACCTGATCATCGGCAACAACGATCCCGACACGGTGGTCGCCTGCGGAGGGTGGAAAACGGTGCAGCACTACAAAGAGCTCATCGTTGACGGCGTTCTGCTGGTGATGTGCCATTACCCCTTCCGCACCTGGAACCAGATGGGCAAGAAATCGATCAATCTCCACGGTCATTCACACGGCCGGCTCAAACCTTTGCCCCGTCAGTTTGATGTTGGGGTCGATGTTTTTGATCTCAAGCCTGTCACACTCAACGATATCCTATCATCGCGCTTGAAACGAGTGCCAGGATGACAAATGTTGGATGTACAAACCGGGGAGCTGCCTTCCTAGCCAAGGTACTCCGCGATGGAGGCATTGCCCGACTTCTTGTCGCGGGTCGCAAGCGAAGGGCAAGGCGAAAGCGCGTAATATCAATGCAGCCTGTCCGTGGGAAAGCAAGATCGCGATCTTTCCAGTAGCGTCATCGAAAACGAGCCGGCACGGTCGCCTGAGGCTATCAGTGCCCGCTTGGCCGATGCATGTCCCTCGGCCTTTGCGATGAGTGCGTTCCATGCGCTGTCGCTGGACGCCGCCGCGCCCTGAACGGTCGCTGGGAGCCCTGCTGACGCGACAACCCCAAGCATGCTTTCTACTCATCCACGTTCCGGCCTTTTCGGCGGGGAGCCTCATGCGAGGTCCGACAAAGGTCAACAAGGCCGAGCGTCGCCAGGACGTGCGCTGTCACTGTCGCCTCCGGCATTAGCCAAGGGGCATGACGCGGGACGGGAACTGTGTAGCGCCCGAGCATCATCGTCCCGGTAGCGCTTTCTTCACCACGTTTGAACCGAGTTCAGTTAGACATGGTGCATGTTAAGTTTCCTGTCATGTCGGCTCGGTATGCCTTTTCGCGAAGTCAGGCAGAGATTTTGAGATGACCCGTTATGAAGTCGAGATGTCGAACGGCCGATGGGTGGTCATTGATCGCACTACGGGACTAGCTCTGCGAAATTCTTCCGATGAGAGGTTCACCCGGTTGGAAGCCCAGGCTCTTGCTGATTTCCGCAATGGCATCGGGACCTCGACGCCTGAGCGTGTCCACACACGCCTTCAATCCATCCGACTTGCGTGGAAAGCTGTCCTAGGCAGGCGTGGATAGCTCCAAGGTCATCGTGACGCCAAAGAACGCGAAGTCGCGAACGTGAGCGAACCACTCGGCGCCTTGCGTGCTGGAGCTGATTGCGTTGCGGACGAGGCCCCTTACGCCTCCTGGTCTGATGCCGTCCGATTTGGCGGGGACCCGTGGTTCGCACGTGACCCTATCAGCAAGTTTCGTTGTTGGACGCACCCGTCGATTTCTCAACGTCCTTGGATGTGAGTTAACGTTGTTTGACGCCCCGGCACGATTTCTCCTGTTCATTGCGTTCTCGCCAGCTCTCGGCATGCTTGGCTCCGGGAACAACTCCGTCTGCCGGCCTCGTCCTTACGACCGATTTCGACCCGATGGTTTCACCGCAATAGTCCTTGGCCCCCATCGACCCATATTGGTGATCCAGTGATGTGCCGCGCCTTGTCTGATGCCAGAAATGCTATGACGTCCGCCACATCAGAGCTTTTGCCTGGCCTGCCGCCGGTGATGGGAACTTGGCCGTCTGGCCAGATGACGGGGATCACTGTTTGATCCTCTTGTCGAAGGGCAGTGTTCGAGTCGATATTCGTTTCGATCTCGCCGGGGCACACCGCGTTGATACGGATGTGATGACGAGCAAGTTCGAGCGCCAATTGCTGCACCATCGCAACCTGACCCGCCTTGGTGGCGGTGTAGGCCGTCGCGCCGGGCGTCGTGAAGGTTCGGGTTCCGTTGATCGATGACACCACGATGATCGATCCGCCACCCGCCGCCTTCAGGAGAGGAACAGTCGCCCGGATTGTCAGGAAGGTGCCAGTGAGATTGGTGGAGATGGTCCTGTTCCATTCCTCCAATGTCAAATCATCGATGGGAGCCCACGCGCCGTTGATCCCGGCGTTCGCCACTACGACGTCGAGCCTGCCGTAACGGCGCGCCAGCTCGCTGACCGCCTCCTCCATTTGCCGTTGGTTCGCGATATCGGCATTCAAGACGTGAGCATCGCCATCGCTCTCGCTGATCTCGAGCATCGTGGCGTCAAGATCGTCCGGGCTGTGTCCAAGCAAGCCGACGCAATATCCTTCCGATGCAAGGGTTTGGGCCGAGGCTCTTCCGATGCCCGATCCCGCGCCCGTAACCAAGGCAACTCTCTTCATGTGACCCCCCGTCCAATGCTTGACGAAAACAAGACGATGATTAACCCGGTATCAGCGGATCCGGTTCCAAGTACGCTTCTGTACGGACGTTCGATGGTCGGGCACATGACGGAAAACGCCCACCGAAAGCGCCGCGCGGTTCATCGCACGACTTTCGCAAGCAGCTCTTCCGTGGAAGTCATCTCGACCTGCACGGAAAATCTCGCGCCGAGAAGCTCCAGGGTCGAATCGTGCGTGCTATCCGCCCCACTGCACACCGCGTCATGCGGAATCAGCACACGGTACCCGAGGTCGATCGCGCCGACCACGGTCGCGAGCACGCAAACGTCCGTCTCCCCTCCGGTGACGATAAGCGTATCCACGCCGTCCTGGACCAGAAATTGATAAAGCCGTCCGTCAACCCAGGGGGAATACGTCCGCTTGTCAAAGATCCGCGCTGGCGGGACAAATCGAGCCAGGGCCGGTAAAAGGTCGACAAGCTCGCGCGGTAAGCGGTTCAGGGTCATCTGATCCCACTTTTCGTAATAGGTCTTCCATGCGCCCGGCATCTGGCTCGCGGAGCGCGGCGGGATGAAGCGGGTGAAGATCGTCCGTGCAGGTGTTCTCGCCGCCAATTCCTCGATTTGGCCGGATACCTTCGCCATCCATGGAACGTTCCACGCGGTCTCCTCGTCGAACATCCGCTGCATATCGATACATAGGTGAGCCCACCGTGGCATGATCGCCTCCATGTCGTGCCGCCGACCGCGAACCAGTGGCCTACGAACCAAATCCGAGTAAAAGGCCCATCGCCGCCAAGGAAACAAAGCCTACCGCGGCCAATCCCGTCGTGACGTAATCACTCAATCGACCTGGCTCCGCGTTCCTGATTTCGCCCTTGGTCCCCAAGACAGCGGAGAAGCCGGCAAACATCCAGCATAGTAGCGTTATGGCTCCCAAGATGATGGCCCAGTGGAATGTCATGGCTGATATCGCTGTCATGAAAGAACCTTCGCCTGAACCGCTGCGTCCATGAAGCTTTCGCGTGCCAATTCCGCGCTTCCGTGCTCCATTAGAGCCTTGCGGCACCTGGACATCGCCAAGCTGAATTCCGCGCTGTCCTTCGATGGCCATTGGCTTTTTAGCGCTAGCAGGGCGGCATCGGGTCCCTTAATGCGTTGACGGCTTCCGCCAGCCATCCGCACGTGAACCGGCACCGCCCACCTTATCTGGAAGTCGACATCAATAACCATGGGCATGAGGCACCTCTTTTTGAAACCCTATGTACAACCTCGACGACGGTTGCCGGTTCCCGAGGTGAGGGCTTGGTCCGCAACCGCACGATCGATCCTGATTTAGATTGTGTTCCACGACATTTTCGTCAGCGGCATCTCATGATTGGTGTAATGGCCCCAAAAATATCCGGGGATATGCTATCTCCCGCGCCATCGGGACTGACCCAACGGAGTGGGCATGTTCCCGCCGTCGCGGGCGACCAGGAGCGGTCGTACTCCGGCGGGCACGGGTTTTTCGAGCCTTTGGACCGGCTTTTTCGGGTTTGATGTGCCGCCTCTCGTGTTCGTGGTGAGGCTCGTATGGAGTTGGTGACGTCGATATCACCAGCCTGCGATGGCCGCCGGATCCAAGCGAGATCCGCACCGCGCTCGAGATCCGCCGTCCGGCCCCAGGCAAATCGAGTTCGCGACCTTGGGCGTTCGGGCGGCTCAACCGCGCGAAACCGCTGGTATCATAAAGAAGCGGCCGTGGCTCGATTCAAACCAGACGGGGACCCGTCGGCGGGAAGAGCTATGGCCCTTTGTTGCCCAACAATCCCGCGAGTTGAACCGTGTTGCGAACGAGCATGTCGACTGCCGACGTCACAACCTCCGGGATCTCGTCGAGGTCCACGAAGTTCTTGCTGCCCATTGCCTCACCCACCCAATAGGCGACCGCGTTGGCGGGAATGGTGAAGCCCACGTCGTTGAGGGCCTGGAAAACCTCGGCGGAAACGTGATGGGCGCCGTCCTCGTTGCCGACGACGGCGACGGCCGCGACCCGGCCGTGGGAAATCATCCGCCCCTCGTCATCGGTTTCCTCGAGGAAGGCATCCATGCGCTCAAGGGCGCGCTTGGCGACCGAGGAGGGTTGCCCAAGCCAAATAGGTGTCCCAATTATCAAGATGTTGGCATCGAGAATCGCCGTTCTGATATCGGGCCATGCATCGCCTGGCCCTTCGTCGGATGTGACGCCTGGCTTGATGTCATGGTCGGCCAAGCGGATCGTTTCGACCTCGACATGCATTTCGCGCAATCCGCGCGCAATGAGGTCGAGCATTCGGTCGGTGGATGACGGCTCGCCTCCGCTAGATTTCAGGGTGCCGTTCAGAGCGATTGCCTTGAGGTTCATTGGGTCGTCTCCTTTGATGATCGCGGCGGTCCAAAAGCATAGGGTCCGCCTTTCTCCAGGGCTCTATGGTAGGCGGGACGGGCGTGGATACGTGCGAGCCAGTCTGTTGTTGCTCGATTGTCATCTCCGAGAAACCCACGGGCCCCCGCCGCCTCGAGGGGAAAGCTCATCATGATGTCGGCCGCGGTGAACGCGGTTCCAGCGAACCATTCGCGACCGCGGAGTTCCTGTTCGACGAAGTTCAGGTGCGTCTCGAGCATCGGACGTATGCGCTTCAACGCGAACCGTCCCAGAAGGGGAATTTTCGATGCGACGAGGCTGGTGAAGAGTATCGGCATCAGCGAACCTTCGGCATAATGGAGGTACTGGCGATATAGAACGGCTTCGCGGGGCGTCGCAGGCAAGCCTAGCTTGCCGTCCGCCGAACCAACCAGGTGTTCGACGATCGCACCAGTCTCCACCAACACCTGGCGGCTGGCGGGGCTATCGAGATCCTCGACGATCGGCGACTTTCCGAGCGGATGAACCGCCCGCAATGCCTCGGGGGCGGACATATCCTTGTTTCGCTCGTAAAAGCGGATAGCGTAATCCAGCCCCAGCTCCTCCATGAGCCAAAGGATGCGCTGGGAGCGGCTATTATTGAGATGATGGACAATAAACAGGTGAATTCTCCGCGGTCACGATCAGCAGGGAGAAGCTGGATAGCCGTCAATGGTTCCATTCGTCGCCAGGGCTTGGCAAGGTAGCGCGTTCGCCTCGGACAACAGCAACACGGGTTCGAGCTTCAAATCGTCGCCGAACTGTCCAAGCAGCGGGTTCGTGTTCGAGAGCGGGTTTGTCGCCTTCGGGCGGCGTTTCCCATCCAGACCGCGCGAGCAGTGATCGGCTTCGCCTCGCCGCTTTGACCGTCCGCCCGCTGTCGCCGGCCCGCCCGATGCGCAAGGTATCGCTTTCCTCTCACAGCTCGCGGTCGGCGGTCTCGAACTAGGTGGGCCGGTTGTCGAGAACCTTGTCAGGTCGCCGAGAAGATCAGAACCAACGAGGGCGCCGAGGGCTTCTTGTTACAGGTCAGGATTGATTTCGGTTCGAACGAAGAGATCAACTCTGGGTGCCAGAGGAAGCAACTGAACGTGGATCAGGCTCTCATGGTTTGATGCCGCGGCGATCACGACCGGTCGCGATATCAACCAAGGAGGCGCGATTCGTGGTAGGTTTAAGCCGGTTTGCTTATTTCATGCCGGGAAGTTCCAGAACATCCCGCCTGAAACCATCGCACCCCCAAAGTGATGGTTTCTGTTATCACTGTTGGTTTGGGTGAGCTCAAACCACATGGGAAGCGCGTACATTTGAACTACCACAACCTTCCAACGCCCGCATGACCAAGGAAGCGGTCCTATGACGTGACGGCCATCGGCCCAAACCGGTCTTGAGAGCGGCAACGACTTCCGTGTGAAGTACTCACGCCAGCCCGCTCACCTTTAGGCTCGCGGCGGTGGCAGCCATCAGGGCCACCACGATCCAAGGTGGGGCTCGCCAGACCAGCAGCAACAGAAAGCCCGTGATCGCCAGCAGGAAGTCAGTCTGAGTGAGCACGGCGCTTGTCCAGACTGGATGATGGAGAGCGGCGCCCAACACGCCTACGACAGCAGCATTCGCCCCCCTCATCGCGGCTTGAGCTAGAGGAAAGCGATAGAGGCTGCCCCAGAACGGGAGAACGCCCACCAACAAAAGGAAGCCCGGCAGGAAGATCGCGACAAGGCAGATCGCTGCGCCGAGTATGCCATTCGGAGCGGGCGACATGACGGCCCCGAGATAGCCCGCAAAGGTGAAGAGCGGCCCTGGAACGGCTTGAGCGGCGCCGTAGCCCGCTAGAAACGAGCTGTCAGAAACCCAGCCCGGTCTCACGACTTCCGCCTCAAGGAGAGGCAGGACGACATGACCACCGCCAAACACCAGCGCGCCGGAACGATAGAAAGCGTCGAACAGGTCAAGGCCTTGGGAATGCAATGCGCCCGCGAGAACGGGCAGGGCGAACAGAAGACCGAGGAACGCGAAAAGACAAATGATGCCGACCGACTTGGATACCCCGAACGCGATCAGGTCTCCGGTCTGTCGGGCGTCGGCCCGACAGAGTACGAGGCCGAGAAGGCCACCAACGACGATGGCCGCAAGCTGTCCGAAGATACCGCCGAAGATGACCACGACAACCGCCAAGAGGGCGATGCCTATTCGCGGCTGGTCGGGTGTCAGGGACCTTGACATGCCCCATACCGCCTGTCCAACAACGGCCACGGCCACGAGCTTCAGACCATGTAGCAGGCCCTGCCCAATCGGATTATCGAGGGCTGTCGCCGCCACAGCGAAGACGATCAGGATGATGGCGGATGGAAGTGTGAATGCTGCCCACGCCGCGAGAGCGCCCAATGAGCCACCCCGCGTAAGGCCAAGAGCAAAGCCGACCTGGCTGGAGGACGGACCGGGCAGGAATTGACAGAGCGCAACGAGGTCGCCGTAGCTTTTCTCATCGAGCCATTTCCGCCGGACAACGATTTCATCGCGGAAATAGCCGAGGTGCGCGATGGGGCCGCCGAAGGACGTTAAACCGAGCTTCAGGAAGGCAGTAAACACTTCCCCAGCCGTGCCCTTCGGGGCAGCATTCCCTTCATTCAGGCTTCCTCCAATAGACGACTTCACGAAACCACCTCCACCGAGACCTGCTTGACCTCTGATTGAATCTAGATCTGAAAACACGACAGTGCTTTGCTTTAGTTTTGTAACGACCACGTGAAAGCGGAAAGCGATAGTCATCAGGTTCCGCTTGTCAAAGCGGTGGAGGAAATCCCGATCTTGCACGACTATTTCGATCGGTACAGTGGCATGTGGAGGATAGGACTTTAGCCTCATCTCCGGCATCGCGATGCCCAAATGCGATTCTTGCGCGAAGCGGAGGACCGCCTTCGGTGGCCTCCATAGATACTACGCGATGCTACAAGCCTCACCACATTCCATCTGTTAGCATCAAGCTGAATGACGTTTGCAGGTAAATGGGCATACGCAGGCGCTGCATATGACGAAAGAGAGGGGCTGAAATATGAAATGGCTTCTATCTCTCGCCGCCGGAATTCTTTTCGCTCTCAGTTCTTTCGCACAAGTGCCTCCCGCCGTGGCCCCGCCGGAGAAGGTCGATGAACTCCTGCGCCTGTTACAGGACCCGGAGGTTCAAGCGTGGCTAAACGGTCGAAAGGCATCGGGTTTACCAGCGGCGACTTCGGCGGCCGGTGCCTCGAATCTCAAAAATTGGGATTCCGCGGCGCGTGCCCGTATTAGCGGGATCCTTGCCGCCTTAGCGGAGATTCCAACGGAGGTTGTCGCTGCCGCGGCCAGAACACGAGAGGATGCAACAAGCAGGGGCGGCCATGCTCCGGTGTTCGTGCTCTTTGCCGTTGGCCTCATTGCCGAGGGTCTTTACCGTAAGCTAGTGGCACGTGGTGACACCATTCCTAGTGACCTGGCTCCGATTGTCATTTTCGCTGGCGCGATGGCGATTATTTTCTTCGCGGTGGACTGGCCGCCTCTCGCTCGCATCGTCTTGCTAGCCTACCTGTCCGCCTTCATCCTGTTCCGGTTGGCTCGCGTGTTCATGTCCATCGCCAAGGTCGCACCGCCCTTGCGGGCAAGATTGTCGGCCGTCATCGGACTTGTCTGCTTCGCGGCCGCCACTGAAGCAATTGGGGAACCCCTCGGGGTTCCGCCGCTCGTTACGGAGGCAATCAGTTACTGTTTCTCCCTTATCGGCCTGATGTTGGCGATCGAGGCCGTTTGGGCCACTTCGCGGCGACCTCGGTCCTGGAAGGTTGCTATCGCGGGTTTCCTTGTGGTGCTGTGGGTGATCTGGTGTGTCAACATGCGGGGGGTTTTCTGGATCGGCATCTATTTGCTTGCCTTACCGGCCGTCCTCAACGCGGTTGGCCGCGCGGTGGCCTCTTTCACCGGCGATCCGAGCAGCTTTCGCGGTGTCTTGATTATCCGCGGCGCTCGTGCCGTCGTGATCTGTCTGGCCGTCGGCTGGCTGGCGCTGGTCTGGCGTCTCAATCCGGATACGTTGGGTCGGCGCGATCCGGTGATCGTCTCACTGTTCTACGGTGGTCTGAAAGTGTCTTGATCCTCGTCTGCGCCGATCTGCTCTGGCAACTGGCGAAAGGTTGGATCGACCGGACACTGCATGGCGCGACGGATGCGACCTCGCTCGCGCCGGCCGATGCGGCCCGCCGCGCCCGATTTCGCACCCTGCTTCCAATCCTTCGCAACGCGCTGGCTGTCATGGTCGGCGTCATGGCCTTTCTGATCGTTCTGGCGCAACTCGGCGTTCAGATCGGACCGTTGATCGCGGGCGCGGGCATCTTCGGCGTCGCCATAGGCTTCGGCTCGCAGACCCTCGTCAAGGACGTGATTAGCGGCGTGTTCTACATGCTGGATGACGCCTTCCGCGTCGGGGAGTATATCCAAGCCAAGGATTACAAAGGCACTGTCGAGGGCTTCAGCCTGCGTTCGGTTCGCCTACGTCATCATCGCGGCCCGGTCTTCACGGTGCCATTCGGCGACCTCGGTGCCGTCGAGAACATGAGTCGTGACTGGGTGATCGACAAGTTCAGAATTACTGTCGGCTTCAACACCGATATCGAAAAGGCCCGAAAGCTGACCAAAAACATCGGAGCGGAGCTGAAGGAAGACCCAGAGCTTGGCCCGCTCTTTATCGAGCCACTGAAGATGAAGGGTGTCGAGGAGTTCGCGGACTATGGAATAGTCCTGAGCTTTGCCATGACCACGGTGCCCGGCATGCAGACTTTCATCCGTCGCAAGGCCTACGCCAAGCTTCGCGAGGCGTTCCTGGCAAATGACATCGCTTTCGCCCAACCGACCGTACAGGTAGGCGGTGACGACAAGGAAGGCGGCGCGGCAGCGGCAGCGCAGGCGATCCGCGCACAACAGGCGGGTACAGCCACGACCGCGACGTGAGCGAAGCCCATGGCCTCAATCCCTCAAAGTGTGCGATTACCACCGCGTGATCAGCACAACATTGCTACAGGCCACGGATGCGGCAGCCCGGTAGCGATCCTGCTCGATCAGTGCGATGAGGATGTGAAAGACCAAAGCAAGCGCGCTTGCTTCCAAAACACAACAACACAACGACGAACGGCCGGGCGGCATTAGTAAGGATACCTCTCTAAATGGGCCTCTTTGCTCAAGTTGTCCTTCGGCGAGGTAGAGCCATTTAGGCCCTACACTCATAAACGGGGTTCACACGCGGGCATGGCTTTGATTCAATGAGGCTTTGATTTGGAGGCCTCAG